>JABMMY010000028.1 GCA_013205415.1 Deltaproteobacteria bacterium | reverse complement strand
GTTTTGTGAACCCCTGCCACCTCAGCTACCCAATAGTTCTTTAGCTCTTGGGCCTTGATCAAACGAATGATCTCATCGGTTTTTAATTTATAGACAGTTTTCATGATGACTCCTTTATCGGTTTAAAAGGAGTCGAGACTTGCAAGGGAAGGCCAATCCTAGGTGAGCTTAATACTATTTCGGCAGGACTTAAAAAGAGAGCATTAGCTCCAATAACAAAATCTTCTTTATAAATTATTTTCGGTGATCGTATCGCTATTCAAATTGGAGTTGGCCCAAATTTCTCCAGTCCCTTCCAAGTAACACCAGCCCTGATTTTTTTCAGTGGGGTGCAGAGTTCCCTTGGGTCCCGAACAATTTAAAATCCGATTAAAACTTGTCCCCGGAAGTGTGGGTTCGGTCCAAGGATTTTTTGGAATTCCATTGGGGGCTTCGATAATTTTATTTCCATTTAAAACGAAATGAATGGGTAAAAAAGAGTTGGCCTGAAGCTCTTCAAGGGTAGGATATTTTGGGGAGGGTTTGGTAGGATCCTCCTTTAATTGAATAGAGGCAGTGGCAATAACGACCGCCGATCTTAAAATTCCCAAGGCAGCCTCGGCACTAGCATTTTTAGCCGCTTTTCTATAGTCGATAAAATTAGGGATCGCAATGGCAGCTAAAATCACTAACAGTAAAACTACCATCACAAGTTCTATAAGGGTAAACCCTTTATTTTTGAATCGACCTGAAAAAAAATATTTTGTCATATTTGAGGTTCCTTAGAAAATATTCTTTCTTATTTATCACCTTCTTTAATCATAAAACAAAGTGAGACTATTCACACCAACAAAACCTATCTTGATGGGCTCTTAATCACTTTACACTTCTAATATTTTTTTATCCCCTGTTGTGAAAGTTGACATTACCTTCCGAACTTAATAGCAACACGCTATGATGACAGGAAGTGAGCCACCCATTATTTTAAAAGTTCCCACCTCCAGTGATTGGGTAGGCGTGGCTTTGAAGGATTTTGATGCTTTTTTATTAGATCATGCCTCCTGTGAGCGAAAGGCCTCTTCGGTGGGAATGTCCTTTGTAGTGAGGTATCCTGATAGACCTGAGATTATAGAACCTATGATCTCCTTTGCTAGAGAAGAGCTAGAACATTTTCACCAAGTTTATCGTTTGATTGCTAAAAGAAACCTTCTGCTACCTCCCGACTCAGAGGATCCCTACGTAAGCAAAATGATGAAACTGGTTCGCTTTGGACGTGAAGAAAGATTTATAGATAGGCTTTTAGTCTCTGCAGTTATTGAGGCTCGGGGCTGCGAAAGATTACACCTGATTGCGGATGCTCTTAGCGAAGGGGAGCTCAAGGACTTTTATCGAAGACTCGCCCGAGCCGAATCTAGCCACAAAGATATTTTTGTAAAACTGGCGACCCTCTATTTTAGTAAAGAGGTGGTCGAAAAAAGACTTGAAGACTGGCTTGTGATTGAAGCTGAGGCGATGACCTCAGTTCCCTTTCGTTCAGCACTTCATTAAATCGGTGCCATTTGAAAACGATTAAAAAATATTTGGCCCAACATGCAGAGAGAGAGATCCCTAGAGGCCTATATCTCTCCACCTTCTTCCCTAAAAAAGAGACCCGCTATCACCATGGTGTGGTAGTTCCACTTTACGGTGAGGCCGATTGGATAAAGGAGGGGCTGCCCTCGTTACAATTCGCCGCAGAAATAGCCTCTAAAAAAACCACACACACCTCTTTACTAAAAACACTCCTCATTGCGGTTATAAATCGTCATGAGCTTTCAGAGGAGGCGGTAGAAACCGACAATGAACGTACGATCCATTTTCTAAAAAGTTTTCCAGAACATCTTTTTCCAGATTCGCCAATTTATGGGTTGTATGAAATATCACCCCACCTAGACATTCTATTAATGAATCACAATCAGGAACCCTATCTTTTTTATTCTAAAGAGGGGGTCGGCAAGGCAAGAAAGCTGGGGATGGACATGGCTCTTGCTCTTTATGCTGAAGGTTATTTAACCACCGACTATTTTCACACTACAGATGGCGATGCTATCGTGAACTCCGACTATTTTCTTATTGAAGAAAAGGCTAAAGCCTCGGTACTTTTACATCCGTATATTCACACAGGAAACTATGAGCAAAGCGAGGCCTTAACTATTTATGAACACTCCCTGCGATACTATGTAAGCGGTCTTCAATATGCACAGTCACCCTATGCTCATGAGTCTTTGGGCAGTACGATTGCCATCACTCCAGAATGTTATGCGGCGGTACGGGGTTTTCCGAAGCGAAATGCAGCTGAAGATTTTTACCTACTTAATAAAGCGGTGAAGGTGGGCAGTTTATACCAGTCCCAATCAGGACTGGTAAAACTCACAGGAAGAAAAAGTAATAGAGTTCCTTTTGGCACTGGAGTAGGGACCGACAAATTCTGGCAAAAAATAAGGGCTAACGAACCGATCACCTTTTATTCTCCTTTAAGCTTTCAGATCTTAAAAAATTTATTGGAGGTCGTTCAGTTATGGAGCCTGAGTCCTGAGGAAAACACCGATAGAGCCTCGGTCACATTAGCGATTCGAGGAGAGATTACCGCCATTGATTTAAAAGTTTTCGAGTCACTTTTAACCTCGCTATCATTTTTTGAGATCTTAGAAACGGCAAAACACCAAAGGAAAACCCCTGAGGCTATTTTAAAACACATCCATGAATCTTGGGATGGATTTAAAACGCTAAAGTTCATTCACGGTTTAAGAGAGAATTTCTTACCAGAGGTCGAATGGCAAACTGCGCTTGCAAATTTTGCCGCTCTGCTCACGAGTCACAGGCTAAAGAGCACAGGCTGATACGGGCCAAAGATTAGACCTCTTCCGATAGTTCTCCTAATGGAAAAGTTCACGTTCACGTCTACACTCAGGTAAATATAAATGTCTAGAGTGGAGCGTTATTTTACGTTCGAACGTTCGCGACCCCATGTTTTGAAAAAAAACCACCACGCCGAAGCGGCAACATGTGATGCGCATCTAAAACTAAATTAACTTTTTAAATTATTGAACCGATAAAATAAAGGAGGGCGGATTGAAACATCTTTTACTATTATTAGCGATGCTGGGTCATCAGGTGATTTTTGCTGAGGTAGCCCCAATTTCAAATCAAAAACCTGACAAAAAAACCATAAAAAATCTCACCAATAAAGAACTTAATTTTAAGACCTCCATCAAGGTAGATAATATTAAGAAGGGCGATTCGGTCTGCATCTATCGTAATAAAAATCGACTCGGGTGCAGCCCCATTTCTGAGGACTCATCGATTGCATTCAAACGCCCCGATTGGAATTTATTCTTTGCGACCTTTGCGGGAAGTAATTATTTGCTTCCTGCGGTTCATATCAATAAAACAATAGCACCCAGAATATCTCTAGGTTTAGCACCATTTCTTACCTTTTCAGGGTTGGCCGGAAATTCACAATCCACCCTTGGTATTTTTTTTACTCAGACCTTTTATCTGGGCCCTATTGTAGCGATGTCGGGTTGGATAGTTCAAACTGCGTTTTCCTACTACCACATCAATTTAAATTTAATCACCGGCGCTGAAAAGATTACCAGTTTTGGCGGCTACCTCGCAGGAGGTTACACCCTTGCCTCCGAATCCGGTTTGTCTCTAGTTTTATTGGGTGGATTTCAATACCTAAAACAAACTACCCCTAGCAGCGGTTCATTAAACCTAGCCGGTTTCATTCCTTTAGTCCTTGCTGAAATTGGATTTAGTTTCTGAAATATTCCCGGCTAATGGGATTAGTTCTGGTCTACCTACCGATTTTTTTCGCAGCCGCTTTTTTAAAAGAGCGTCAAGTTGCAGATCAAAATTTTGAACCCGTGTCGAGACGCGGGCATACCCATTCTGACACTTCAAACATCAAGGCCTCTTTTAATAAACTCAGAAAACACTCCCCTCTAAGTACCTACATTCTTTTGTCCCGAGCTAGACAGCCAATATCCTATCCTTTTAAGGGTAGGTATAGGCGCCAGCAAGCGAGCCGGTGGTGGTATCGCTATTGGTGACGGTGACGGTGAGGGCTCCGCTGGTGGGTTTTGTAGGTAGAGTACAGATAATTTCATTAGGCCCCTGAACGGTAGTGGTAGTGCAGTTCACTCCATCCACACTAGCCACAGCCCCACTATAAAAATTACCTCCAAAGATAATAATATTATCTCCCGCAGCCGCTCCAGAGCTGGGAGAGAGCGAGGAGACGCTCGGAGTGCCGGTCCCTTGAGGGCGTCTGTAGACGTAGGCGGCGCCGCTGCCACCAGCACTATTATCAGCGCTAGAGGTGGTCCCATTGGTGATAGTGGTTTGGTTAGAGGCTTCTCCATAAGCCCCCACCACAAGGGTATCGCCGGAGAGACTTACCGACCAGCCATAGTAGTCACCAGC
>JABMMY010000319.1 GCA_013205415.1 Deltaproteobacteria bacterium | reverse complement strand
TGTGGTGGTGATATGGGTTTTTCAGCAACTAAGACCTACGATATTGAGGTGTGGTCACCCTTTATAAAGGGGTACATGGAAATTTCTAGCTGTAGTAATTGCACAGACTTTCAAGCCAGACGAGCGAACATTCGTTTTAGAGATACGGGCTCGGGAAAGGTTCAGTTTGTACATACTTTGAATGGATCGGGCTTGGCGGTAGGAAGAACTTTATTAGCAATCATGGAAAATTATCAATTAGAAGATGGTACCTTTGAAATCCCAGAGGTGCTAAGGCCCTATATCTAAAACCCTAAAGTCGAACGGTCAGCTTTTTTCCGGTTTTGTTTCTTGGTCTCCAACCTTGTCGACCGGCTTAGTTACCTTAATCTTTTTTTCTCTTCTTTGGAGTTCTTGTAAACCTAATTGGCATGCGGTTTTAAGAGATTGTGTAGCAGCAGAAGACCTGCACGCCGTGAGCACAGCCTTAGGGCCTTCCGGAAACTTTTCAGCCTGTTTTCCTAGAACAAGAGCTGCGCTAATTTTAATCCCCTCGTCGACATCCTTTTTTTCAAGTAATGTTTGAATCACCTTTATAGCGGGCTCACTAAAGTCACCGCAAATCCCAAGAGCTAAGATGGAGTTTTCTAAAAGATCGGTATCGCCACCCTGTTTAATAAGCTCGATGAGACGATTAGAGATCTTTGGGTTTGGCGATTCGGGTAGTGCTTGAATCACATCTAAGCTTGCTAAAATAACATCGGGATCGGAGCTTTCGATGGTTTTTTCGACGGCAGCTAAGGTTTTGGAATCTTTCTTTGCCTGAGCTTGCAAGGCGGATAAACAGGTTAAAACTAATGTGGTATCGCGACTCTCTGAACACTCTATGAGGAGATTTACTACAGAGTCCTGTCCCTGCCCTTTTTCCGAAAGGGCCTTTACCACACCCCTTCGAATCTTAGAATTATCAGATTTTTGAAAAGCGGAGATCAACGGGGCAATGCTTTGACTGGACCCAAACTGCTCTAAATAATCTAAAAGGGGAAGTAACTCATCTGGCTCACTCGATTGCTTTAGTGTTTCTAAGAGAGCCTCCTGAGTTGAGGAGTGATTATCTTTTCTAACAATAAAGGTTCTTATTAATGTTCCTCTCAATTTAGGATCCTGTTTATATTGTTCGAGCAAAGACCTTCTTATGGTGTCGGCCTTGCTTTTGCTTCCGGCCTTTCCCATCGCCTTTGCACAGAATACTTTAATGTGCTCATCGGGATCTTTGATGCACTTTATAAGAGTCGTCACGACCTCATCCTGATAAAGAGATTGAGAGTATTGGCTTAATTTAAAGGCCGCTACCTTTCTTTCTTCAAGATCTTGGCTTTCAGAAAGAGTTCTGGCCCATAATAAAACGGGATTGGTAATGGGGGTGGAATATTTTTTGGCCCTGCTTCTGCGTTTAGCAAAAGCAGGACCGGATGAAAAAATAAGTAATCCACCAAGCAACGAAATGAGAAGTATTTTTTTAGCCTGCATTTTTAATAACTACTTTACTGAATGTAAATCTAATCGTCCTGAAGTAGCAACTTTTCCTGCCACTGCACTCGTATTAGCCGTTAGGCTGAGAAGCCTTTCCTTTACGGTTGGAGCCGACTGAGTTAAATCTTGCGACCAAACTACAGCCAAGGCACCCGCAACAAACGGAGATGCCATAGAAGTTCCATCCCACGTTGCCTTGATGCTACCAAGATCAACTACAGTATCTTGATAACGATCACCAGGTACCGTCGACAAAATTTTCACCCCAGGGGCCCCTAACTTAATAGAATTTTTTCCCCAGTTTGAAAACTCTGCCAATTGATCACTAGAATCTAACGCAGCTACACCAATCATGTTGGGAAGATTATAGACGGCAGGCACCACAGGCTTAGCATCGGTATCAATATCAAAGCCATTAGATTTTCCGGCGGCCTGATCAAGACGTCCATTACCCGCAGCCACTACAAATAAAACACCCTTTGCCTCGGCTCTCTGAATCGCCTCTTTTAAGGGTTTGTCATCCTCATCACCCGCTTCACCACCCCAGCTGGCATTGATAATATTCGCGCCATTAGCGACGGCATAATCGATAGATTTAATAGCGGCATCGGTACTACCCTCACCCTTTTCGCCAATAAATCGTAATGCCATAATTTGGGCTTGAGGGGCGACACCCGCAGTGCCCAAACTATTATTCAATGAGGATGCGATCACTCCAGACACGTGAGTTCCGTGGCCAGGGTTTCCTCCGCTTAATAAAATATCCATTAAGTCCATTGAAAGATCATAGGGTTTATTATCATTGGCACTAAAATCCCAACCGACCACATCATCAATAAAACCATTTTTATCGTCGTCAATTGCATTACCAGGAATTTCGCTCTTGTTTCTCCACATGCTATTAATCAAATCAACATGGTTATAGTCGACCCCGGTATCGGTTACCGCAACGACGATCCCTTTTCCCTGTGGAGTTTTATTGTGGCCATTAATCGCATCGATCGAAAACATTCCCCATGAGGATTTAAATAGGGGATCAAGGCCGCTTGCCTGAATCCCAGGAGTTTTTATTTCTGGATTGTCGGTGTAAGCAGGAGCATCTAAAGTGGGCATGCCCTTTTTTAACTCTTCAATGATTGCCCCTCGGTTGGCTACAATTGAGGGGTTTTGAAAGAGATGAATCTTTTTATTTTTAGCAATATAGGTGACACTAGAATCCCGAACTCCATCGGCTCTGGAATCGGAGATCCACTTGTAAAGATTTCCCTCTTTACTAACAAGTTCGAATTTACCACCATTTCTAGAGAAGAAACTTTTCTGAACATCGATGTTATCTGAGTTAAAACGAACTAGATATTCCTGTGAAAAAACATTTGTGGTTATACAAACTGCAAAAATGGATGCGATCCAAAGTTTCATTGTTTCCCCCTAAATTTTTGATTTTTCTGTTGCTTTCATTGAGGCTAAACTAGCTTGTTCAAACGTCAAGGGGTATGATGATTTCAATGAAACAAACGATCTTAATATGCGTCAAAGAATTTGATAAGGCCGCCGGTCTTGCAAAAAAGGAACTTACTCAGTGGGCCAAGACACAAAACATTTCTATCCTTGATGTCACATCTGCAATTGAAATTATTTCCGAAAAAAAACAAAAGGAGATTTTGCTGGGTGTTGCGATTGGTGGAGACGGAACCTTTCTCACTCTGGTTAGAAAGTTAGCAAGGAAAGATGCCTTTCCTTTAATGGGAGTCAATCTAGGAAGCCTAGGGTTTATTACCGAGGTAAATCGCGATGAAATGATTAAGGTGATAACGCAAGCCTTAAAAGGAAAACTAACAGAGGAAAAAAGGCCGTTGTTAGACGTTGAGGTTTTTAGAAAAAATAAAATAGTGGCCTCGGGGTGTGTTTTTAATGATGCGGCAATTACTAAAAGCAGAAATACGACCATGCTGCGTTTTGATGTGAGTGTGGC
>JABMMY010000318.1 GCA_013205415.1 Deltaproteobacteria bacterium | reverse complement strand
GTCTAGCAATGGCTGGATTTTGTCGTTGTTGTTGTCTGCCACTTCTAAGTTTGGCCTTTCTTTTCGCCTTTTTCTTAGCAGTTTTTCTTTTAACTATTTTTTTGACCATCTTTGGCCTCCTTATTCAAAATCTTTAAGAGATCAAACTATAAGTTTGTCAGGCGAATTGGCAACGAAAAAAACAGATTTTATTTCAAATAGTGTTAATTTTCCGAAGCTACTAATAATCGCCGGGGGGCATAAAAAAATCTTTTTAAATTTAAAAAATGAATTTCAAAGCAGTAGTACACCAATATAGCCAGAAACAGTGAGAGTAATAGAGCGATGAGCTGGAACAGAATTGTTCCTAATAACGGAATCTCCTGAAACCAAGGCCAGCTAGATGTGAACAGATGGGTGTTAACAAAGGCAGCAATGACTAACTGATGCAATAAATACAGTCCATAACTAAATCTGCCTAAAGTACGCAGAAAAGGGATCTGAAAAAAGGGGGTTAAAATAGATTCTGAAGTTAATTGTAGTAAAAGGGCCGCAAAGAAAATAGCCAGAGAGGGAAGCCCTATAAGCTGTAATAACGGAGAGGAGGTATGAATTCCGTTACTAAAAGAAAGTAACACCATTAAAAAGCTTATAGATAAAATGAAAGGGCTTTTCTTGAGAAATGTATTCAATAATGGGGGATCAAAAAATAAGGTAGCTAAGCTAGCTCCCCAAATCATTCCATCCCATCTTGTGAGCGTGAAAAAGTAGGTTTCATTCATGGAGCCGTGAATGAGGTATTGGAAGCCCCTTAAAGTCTCAGACAAAAGTAAAATACCTAAACAATATAATCGAAGATTTTTGACAGAAGATTTCCATACTAAGAGTGGCCAGAACAGATAAAATTGTTCTTCAATCGAAAGAGACCAACTGATATCCACGACAGATCCAGGACAAAAGCCTAGTTTAGCAAAGAGCAGATTTGAGGTGAGAGTCAAGTGCGATAACAGATGGGTTTTATCAACGGGGAATAGCGTTTTTAACCTAATTAAATCTGAAGAAATAAAGAAACAAAAAAAGAGAAATAAATAATAGAGTGGGAAAATCCGGAGGCAGCGTCTCACATAAAAATTTTTAAAGTAGGATTGGCTAGATTTGGAGGAGATTAGAATTCTTGTGATCAAAAAGCCTGAAAGCACAAAAAACATATCAACACCCACCCATCCGGTAATGGATATCCAATGCCAGTATCGACTCAATTGTGATTCAGAGGAGGCAATGTAGGAATGGCTCAAAATAACAAGAAGAATAGCAATTCCTCTGAACCCATCAAAAGAGGGATTGAAATCGAGGGGTAGTGATAAGGAGCTACTATTTTTCATAGGGACTTACATGACTTTACCTAATGATTTGAGGGGCATTACCGCGGTGCAAGTTCCCTATTATATCTTTTTTTATTTAAATTGTGAAATACTGGAGAATCCTAAACGTTTAAGGAGAGGTGTTAAGGAGTTAGAGTCGGTATTGCTTTCGGTGAATACGGCTTGAAATGTTGGTTTTATAGAGGATGAGAGGGCTTGAGAGCTGGGTATTAATGCTTTGACTCTAATGGCAATCGCTTCAGAGGAATCGATCCATTGAATAGGTTTTGGAACCGCTTCACAAAGCTCGTTAAAAAGCAGTGGAAAATGGGTACAGCCTAAAACGATCGTATCGATGGGAGAGTCTTCTTTAAGAGGAAAAAAAGGGGCTAGTTCCTTTTGAATCTGCGATATAGAAACAATTTTCCCACGGGATTTTTCTTCAGCCAATTCTACTAATCGAGTCGATCCCACTTTAATCACTTCGCATTTAGGTGCGAACTCTTCAATGAGTTTATCGGTATAGGAACGCAGGATAGTGCCAGGAGTGGCCAGAAGGCCTATGGTTTTAGTCCTACTTTTTTCCACCGCAGGCTTAATAGCCGGAACGACTCCTACGATAGGAATTGAGGAGTTTTGTCTTAATGACTCAAGTGCTATCGTGCTGGCGGTGTTGCAAGCAATCACAATAAGTTTCACATCAAAATTAATTCTAATTTTAGAAACTAATTCGTTGATACAGTGAGTTACTAAGGCTGGTGTTTTAGGGCCATAAGGAAAATTTTTATTATCACAGCCATAAACTATAGATAGGTTTGGAAGAGCCTGTCGAATGGCCTGAAAAATACTTAGCCCACCCACCCCAGAATCTAAAATAGCAATGGTGCTTTTTTGTTCATTCATTAGTCAAAACCAAACTGTATTCCATCAGGTTCAGTAAATCTCAAGAGGACTTATCTGAGCTCGTAATTCACAATTTTTTAAGTGTCTAACTATAATTTTAGAAAACTACATAAATTTAAAGGCTTGTCACGCCGATTAGTTTCTAGGGCTAAAAGTTTGACAAGACGCTAAGGGTTGGACAGCTGTCAAATCCTGGTACTTTATTTGCTCTATTAGTAGGAACGGGGCTTTTTGTTTTTAGGGGGAGATATATGAATCATAATAAAATTGAGGGTCGGTTATTGCTTGGTGTCGGAGTTATTTTACTATCTCATTTAACTACGACTCTTTGGGGGGAGACTTGGCGTCCCAAAGGGCATCACTACAAAACGCAAGAATCACGTCAGGATTGTAGTGTTTATCAATCTGTATTTACAAGTACACAGGACAAATTAGATCGAAATGTTATCGACCTCAAAGCGCTAACTCAATCTACTCAGCAGTATTTTAAGGCCCTTTCAGAATGTCGAGGTCAAAAGGGTTTAAGCCAGATCTCTAATGAAGATAGTGATCAAAAAACCGCAGTATTATGCGCGGAGATTTATGATTCCTGGCTAACTGAAGGGGCTCACTTAATCACAGTGGAGGATGAAATTGAAAAATTGCGGGACGAATTAAGTACTTTAAAGGGGGCGGTGAGTCGAAAGTGTTTACCGACGATGGTAGCCGATTTGAAGTGAAGTGGGTAATAAGTTTGATTAGCTGTTTTTTTAATAGGGAGTATCATTTTAAAATCTAATATCAAAAAAACCAAGGTACATCATTTAAAAACGCAGTAAATAATTTCGGTTTCAATATATTTTTTTTTTTGTTGTGAGGAGATTCTTCACTTCGTTCAGAACACGTCTCTGTCGGGAATAAATTAAGGAAAGCCCTTCGGGC
>JABMMY010000317.1 GCA_013205415.1 Deltaproteobacteria bacterium | reverse complement strand
GGTAAAGGCCCTTCCAGGGGTAACTGAAGTTAATGTTAAAATGCCTGCGAATGTTCGCTCTACCGGGGTCCAAGGAAATCGAGTTTCCATTCCTGGTGTCAGAAATGTCATCGCTGTAGCCAGCGGAAAAGGTGGGGTCGGCAAAAGTACCGTCACTATAAACCTGGCCGTTGCACTTGCTGAAACTGGTGCTCGAGTCGGTTTGTTAGATGCCGATATTTATGGCCCTAGTATTCCATTGATGATTGGAGCTAAGGAAAAACCGATCACAGAGGCAGGACGAATTTCTCCTGTAATTAAAAATGGCATTAAAGTCATGTCGATGGGGTTTTTAGTTCCTGAAAATCAGCCGGTAGTTTGGCGAGGACCTATGGTCCACGGAGCTCTCACTCAGTTTTTGACGCAGGTAAATTGGGGGGATTTAGATTATTTATTAATCGATATGCCTCCTGGAACTGGAGATGCTCAGATCTCTATTTCTCAAAGTGCACCTTTATCAGGAGCTATTATTGTCACAACCCCTCAAGAGGTTAGTTTATTAGATGCCCGTAAGGGATTGCGAATGTTTCAGAACGTAAAGGTTCCTATTCTAGGTGTGATTGAAAATATGGCAGGTTTTATTTGTGGCCATTGCGATGAGGTGACTCCTATTTTTCGTAAGGGTGGTGGAGCTAAAATTGCTGAGGAGATGAGTGTTTCTCTATTGGGTTCTATTCCGTTAGATCCCAGAATTGCAGAGGGTGGAGACATGGGAACGCCAATGGTAACCACTCACCCAAACGCTGAAGTTTCTAAAATTTATAAAAAAATAGCAGGAGATGTGGCGGCCAAGCTTTCAGTATTTCAAGCTCAAAGCGCAGGGCAATTTAAGTCCATGACATTAGAATGGCAGTAACTCCAATTAATATTGCGTTGGCTCCACAGACGATGAAACAGGTGTCTCCTACTACTTTAGGAATCACCTGGAATGATGGTCATGAATCTACCTACGCGGTTCGAAATATTCGATTGAGTTGCCGATGTGCTAATTGTATTGATGAATGGACTAGAGAAAAAATTTTAAAAGCAGAATCTATTCCAGAAGATATAAAACCAAAAAAAATTGAGACTGTCGGACGTTATGCCATTCAAATCAATTGGTCAGATGGGCATAGCACTGGGATTTTCACTTTTGAACAACTTCGTTCCCTCTGTGAGTGCGAATCATGCCAACACAAGAACTGCGATCACTGACACTGGAAAAGGCTCTCTGCTTTCCTAAGAAAACCTTAAATTTTAACGGGCTAGATTTCGCTTGGGAAGTTGGAACTTATGCCCAAGATTTCGAAAATTCTAAAGCTAATGGTGGAATTTTTGATCTTTCTGATCATGTGATTCTTCAAATTGAAGGTAAGGATTCTGAAGATTATCTTCAGAGAATGACAACGGTTCAATTTAAAATACTTGATGTTAAAAAGGTGGTTCATGGGGCCTTTTTAACCGGTAAAGGCGGTGTGATCGCCTTAGGAATTTTCAGGAAACTAAATGCCGATACTTTTCAATTTTTAATATCGCACTCAAATAAAAAGAGAGTGTTAGAACATATTGAACAGTTTCATTTCGCCGAACAACTGGCGGTCACCGATTTATCGACTGAACGAATTGTTTTCGGCTGTTGGAGTGAAGAGGGTAGCCTTGCAAAGGCCTTAGGAATTGATCCTTTGATAGATCCTTTGCAAATACAAAGAGTCAAAGTGGGGAGTTCTGAAATCTGTATTTGGAAGGACGTTCGCAGAAATTCTTTGTTTTGGGTTGAAGCAGAAAGAGAGGTAGGGGTTCTCTGGATTAAAAACTGCCTAAGTGCTGGTCACATTATGTTGGGGCGAAGACTATTTGAATTTTTTAGACTCCAAGCGGGGGTCCCTTGGGTGGGACGCGAACTGAGCGACAAAGATATCATTTTAGAGGCTAATTTTGACGAGGCTGTGGCCAGAAACAAGGGTTGTTATCCAGGCCAGGAGGTTGTTGAAAGAATATTTACTTATGGCCAGGTGAACCAAAAGCTTCAACGTGTTATTGTACGGGGTGAGACCTGCGGAAGTTTTGTAAGCCCCATTTCTTTTTTTCAAGATTCAAAAGAGGTGGGAGAATTGGTGTCCTTTGAAAATAGTCCTAATGAGGTCGATGTCTCTGTCGGGCTTATGTGGGTGAAAAAAATATTTTGGAATTCACCTTCGGTTTGGCTATCTTCCTCGGGCTTAAAAGCCACACTGGTCTGTTAATTTTTTTTTCAGAAAAGGGTGTAAATGTTTAGACAGATCTTTAAATTTTTTTCCTCTCTCAAACTAGCCGTCTTTTCTATTTTATTGTTAGCCTCGGTACTTACACTAGCCACCTGTTTAGAGTCATTGTATGGCACTCGAGCTGTTCATATTTTAGTTTATGGTAATTTGTGGTTCGGTGGAGTTTTGTTTTTACTTGGGACCAATGTTCTCTGTGCAGCTATGTCTAGGTACCCATGGAAGAAGAGTCAAACCGGGTTTGTGTTAACCCACTCAGGAATTATTCTTATTTTATTGGGATCCTTCTTAACTCAAAAATTGGGTGTCGATGCTAACATGCCGATAGCTGAAGGCTCTCAGGAAAACACAGCGACCTTAGGTGATTTGGTTCTTGTAGTTTCCGATGAATCTAATAATACGAAGCAAGAATTTCCTGTTCATGAAAGTTATCAAGAAAAAAAGGGTGATATTTTAACTGTAGATTTTGGAAAAGATTTAAATATAAAGGTGAATCAATTTATTCCTCGCGCCGTAGCAGAACGCAAACTGACACCTAGTCCAATTGAAGGGCTGGGCAGTCCCTCTTTGAAATTTGAACTTTTTAATTCACGCTTTCGATTAGAGGAGACCCTCTTTTCACAGCATCCGATAAAACCTACAGAGGTCAACCTAGGGCCTGCACTAGTCACCTTTCAAACCATTGACAACGCTGCAGATGAAAAACAGTTTTTAGATCCTAAAGAAGGTCCGTCACCCTTGGTTTCTGCTGGGTTTTTAATTGCAAGTTATCGTGGAAAGGAGATTCGAATACCCATCTCCGAAGGGCAACGAGGTTTTTATTCTTTTGCAGGAGGAGAATATGAGGTCAAAATAACCGATTATTTTCCCTATGCAGTTGTAGAGAATAATAAATTAGTCAATCGATCCAATGAACCGGTGAATCCAGCGTTTAATTTGAGTTTAAGAAAAAAGGGAAACTCCGCCGTTGTTGACGAGGAAAAACATACTATTTTTGCTAATTTTCCGGAGTTCTCAACCTTGCATGGAGGGGGTAAAAAGAGGGCCAGTTTAGGAATCAAGTTTCGCCTAGAAATTCCAAAGAATCAAAATGCTTCGTTAGCGATCGTAGGAACTAAACGAGGTCAATTGGCATTTGCTCAGGCCACTAACGGAACTCGCTTGTGGTATCGAACTCAAGGGAAAGATGGCATTGTGAAGGCCAAAGGGGAGATAAAGCCTGGCGTAATCACACCTACGGGTTGGATGGATTTACAATTCAAAATTCAGGAATGGCTTCCCCATGCAGTGGAACAAACCATACCTCGCGCTATTACCTATATTTCGGGAAGTGGAGATAATTATTTAAGTGCAATCCACCTGGTAGAAACCGGTCGGGAACCGTCTTCCGCTCAACTTAATAATGAATCGGCTGGATGGTGGTTGTTTGAGGGCCAGGGCAAATTAATGAATATTGGGGGTAGAGAGGTCTTTTTACAGTTCATGAGAAAAAAAATAACGTTGCCCTTTAATATCTTTTTAGAAAAATTCAAAATTGGAACGGATCCAGGTACCACAAAAGCTGCCACTTATGAGAGTGATGTTATAGTAAAGGATCTTAAAAACTCGGTAGAGCCTAAAGCTAATATTAGTATGAATGAGCCTATGAAGTACGGCGGATATACATTTTATCAAGCGAGTTATTCCCTTGAAGAGGGGCGGCCTCCTGTTTCTGTTTTTGCTGTGAATTTTGATCCTGGAAGAGAAATTAAATACTTGGGATCTCTCATCATGGTGCTCGGAATTTTAACGATGTTTTATATGAATCCTCATTATCTATCTCTCATTTTTAAGAAAAAGGAGCCACCACGATGAAATATTTTATCTCATTGTTTTTAATGTTTTCGTCCTTCTGTTATGCAGGACCTGAAGATCGCCCAGGATTAGATTTTACCTCCTTCGGAGAAATTGCTATTCAGCATCGAGGAAGAGTTAAGCCCTTTGATACCTTCGCTAGCGAGTCATTACAGTTTGTGACAGGTAAAAAAGAATGGAAAGGTAAGGGGTCTGTAGAGTGTATTGTAGGGTGGTTATTTAATTTCGATAGAGAATGGGAAAATGAGGAGATGATAAAAATCCCTTATAAGCCCTTAAAAGTCGAAATGGGATTAGACGCAGAAAAAATATTTTTCTCTTTTAATGCTTTGCAGGGAAATCAGGGACTCGCTAGAGTTTTGAAGGAGGCAGGTTCTAAAACAAGAAATAAGGAACGCCTATCCGATTTAGATAAAAAAGCTGTGAATGTGCAAAATCAATTAGAGTTAATCGGAGATATTTTTACAGGACAATCCTTTACTATTCTTCCTAATCCGCAGGGGTTAACAGCAGACTGGTTTCCCATTACCAATTTAAATGTACAGGGAGGATTACCCTACGCTTCAGATGTTACAGAAGGGATTGCCCTTAATTTGAAAAGTTTGGTGGAGGGATTTTTAAATAAAGATCCGAAGTTGTGGAATGATTCTGTAATCAAAGTAACTGCGATGTTATCTCAGGGGCTTGGAAAAGGGGTTTATCCAGAAAGTTATCAGATAAAGAGAGAAATTTTTTACAACCATCTCAGGCCTTTCAGATTGGCATGGGGAGTCTATGTTTTAGCCTTTATTCTTTTAGTAATTTATATCGTCGGACAAAATAAATTTATAGGTAATCTGGGGCTTATTGCAGTATTTTCTGGTCTTGCAATTCACACCTATGGATTTACAGTGAGATGTCTCATTGCAGGAAGACCTCCTGTGACTAATATGTATGAATCGGTAATTTGGGTAACTTGGGGCTGTGTCTTTTTTTCCATGTGGGTGTGGCTTGCCTATAAAAATAGTATCATTCCCGCTGCTGCGACGGTCTTTGCTATTATGGGGCTTGTTTTAGCAGACAACCTTCCTTTTGTTTTAGATCCGAGTATTAATCCATTAGAGCCTGTATTAAGAAGTAATTATTGGCTCACGATTCATGTACTAACTATTACCTTGAGTTATGCGGCCTTTGCTCTTTCTTTATGTTTAGGAAATGTGGTCATGGGCTACTATGTATTTCGCCCGACTCATACCGCACATATTCAAAACCAATCTCTCTACATG
>JABMMY010000027.1 GCA_013205415.1 Deltaproteobacteria bacterium | reverse complement strand
GGGGTAGCCGACCCGAATACCCCTTTTATACCGCTTATCCTTTTGAATTACGATTGGCAATTCGACCCTGATATTTTTCCAAAACTTTAGACAATGCCTTTTCGGCTTCAATATCAAGTTCCGACATCAGAGAGAGCAGACTGTAAAGGACATCCCCCAATTCTTCTTCCCAGTTATTGATTTCGATTTTCTTTCCGACTCCCTCTGAGAAGGCCAGTTTGCAAACTTCACCGATTTCAGAAGAAAGGTCTAAGACCCTTAAGCTTCTGTCAACCTTGAGAAGTCTTTTTTGATTAAACTCAGTAACCATCAATTGAAGACTTATCACAAAACCTCCTTTGGAACTTTATTAAGCCAGTTTCTAAAATCTTCCACACGGTGAAAAAATAATTCTGCACCAGCTTCAATGAGAGAACTTTTTTTCGAATGAGTGTCCCAAAGGGCGGCTCCTCGGATGGCGGATATGTTTCTTGCACCAATAATGTCTGTGGGAGTATCACCAATGACAATAACTTGGTCCTTTTGAATAAGCTTCCAATCAAAGGTAAGACTATTTGCATTCGGTTTGGAGTCAATTTCCGTGGCAAAACTCAATGTCGTAAAGAAACTTTCTATTTCATGATTCTTTAGAATTCTTCTAGCTGAATATTCATCACGGGCTGTCCATAAGTGCAGTCTAAAATTTTCTTCCTTAAGAGCTTTAAGGGTTTCCAAAACTCCGTCAAATAAGTGGTATGTGAATCGCTCAGATACAGTACCCCAGCTAGAAATAGCTTGGCATCGCGGTTTTATTGCTTAGTTTGCTCGTAGTGTAGTCCCCCCCCCTTGAAATACAGTGTCCCTCGATTAAAAACACCTCCCCAGGCATAAAGTACTACCGTTTTTATCATTTTATTGCATAAATTGGCAGTACTTGGTATCCTAGAATGGATGGCACATCAACGATCTAGATACCTGCTCAAAATATTGGAGAAAAGGCTTAAGCTTTTTCCAGTGGTAGGGATTTTGGGAGCCCGGCAAACGGGTAAAAGTACCCTCATTCGAAGTATTCTTGCAGAGAAAAGAAATATTGAATATGTCACACTTGATCGTGAAGAAAATCGCTTGAGAGCCTTAAATTCACCAACGCTATTTATTAAAAATTTGGGCGACTCGAAAAATACGGTTATTTGCATTGATGAAATCCAAAAGGCACCTGTATTGTTTGACACCATTAAAGCCGAAGTTGACGAATTGAGAAGGCCCGGCCGGTTTATCGTAACTGGATCCACGGAATTTTCAAAAAAAACAGGTGTTAGAGAATCCCTCACCGGTCGGATTGGTCTGTTACGCCTTTTTCCTTTAAGCGTAGGAGAGACGATAGAAATTGAATCGACTTTTCCCATCCCTGATTTGTGTAAAGTCAAAGAACGAGCCGCCAGCATTTTGAGAGAAGTCCATCGGTGGCGTGAATTAGGGGGAATGCCTGGCATCTGCTTTATCCGAGAGGAAGAGAGTCGATCCGTTTTAGTGGAAGCTTGGATAGAAACTACCTGCTCACGTGATTTAGCGAACTTTGCAATTGCACGTTTTAATCCCGACTTAGCCCGTCGCATTTTATTCTCAATCGCCCAATGCGATCCGCCCATCCGAACCGAAATTGCCCGACGCGTTGGAAAGTTACCGCGACAAATTGAACCTTATATCCAGGCGTTCAAAGCCTTACATACCATTTACGAAGTGGAACCTTACCAAACGGGGACGGGTAAACCTTTGCTTTACCTTTTCGATGCAGCCGTTGCGAAGGCTTGTGGTTCAGATGACAAGCGAAGGCTTCAAATATGGTTTCTAAATGAATGCTATTCTCAGTTTGCAAACAGCGGCCGGTCCTCGCCAGAAATTTTTTATTACCAAACTGCTAAGGGTTCCCGGGTCGATTTTGTGCTCGCTAGCCGAAAAGTAAAAGGCGCTTTCATGCTTTCAGAGGATGAGACGCCCTCAGTCTACTACCTTCGCACAGCGGAGGCCTTCGCCAAAAAGCACCCCGAGATCCCAGTGATTATTTTAAACCCAGGATTGAAGCCTTTTAAGCTGAGTCCTCACATTCGTATTGTCCCTTGGACCGCCGCAGTGTGAAGCCCTTGCAAGACTTAAGTCTGGCTACGCGACCTAGATATGAACTCGCCTTAGGTGCTTAGCCCCTTAGCCGTCATCGCGATATTACTGCTTAGTTTGCTCGTAGTGTAGCGATTCTGCGGGGTTAATTGGGCCGGAAAGGGGGGGATCTGTCCTAATGGGCGCATAATTTCGTTCGGT
>JABMMY010000316.1 GCA_013205415.1 Deltaproteobacteria bacterium | reverse complement strand
TTTTATAATGATTATGAACAGCCACCGATAAGGTTTTCTTGGCCTGGTCCTGTCCAATCACATAGTCATCAAGAATGGCTTTAATCTCAGCAGGCTTCGGAATATTGGTGGTCCCAGTACGAACATCCTCCTTCTGGGCCTCCTCGGCGATAATGTCATTGCATAGTTCAATACATTCATCACAGATATGAACGGTGGGACCCGCAATCAGTTTCTTTACCTCTTTCTGACTTTTCCCACAAAAACTACAGACTAAATTTCCAAAGCTTTCACTGTCTCGGCGACTCATGAGGGCCCCACTATCTTTACGTTGCTATTATCGATAATTAAAGAACCTAAATGCTACGAAGTCAAAATGAAGCCGCTTTATTTAGCTGCCCCACCCTTGCCTCGCTCCATAATCACATTGTCCACAATGCCATACTCTTTGGCCTCTACTGCAGACATATAACGATCACGGTCGGTATCACTTTCAATCTTTTCGTACGGTTGGCCCGAATGCTTCACTAAAATATGATTGAGCTTCTCTTTAAGAATAAGAATTTGCTTAGCTTGGATAGCAATATCGGTAGCTTGCCCCTGTGCTCCACCTAGATGTAATGCTGCTACACATCACAAGTCCCAAAGAGGGTTAAGAAGTCAGGTTTTGCGTGTTGAATGGGGTGTGAGAGCTTAGAAATAGTAATGGTCGAATAAAAATGGCGGGTCGAGGGGACAAGCGGCTATCTTTGATAGAAGCGGCAGACGTACTTGATAGTCTAATTTTAAAGAATCCAAAGAACCAACACGACAGAAGAATCATTAATAATCTACTAAAGGGGGTGGCGGAAAGTTGATTGTTTTTTAAAATCTTTGGAATAAAGGTGTCTAAAAAGGTAGAGGCTGAAATTAAGAAGTTAAAACTGACTAAAAAACTAGATGAGAATGCGTAGCGGAAAGTCTTGAATTTGAACTGAACTACTTAAAATAAATCAAAAAACAAGTGAAGTCCAAAATAACAGCCTGATATCATTGGGTTCAAATGTAATAAAGTGGTATTGTTTTTGCTGTAGTTAAAAGTAAAACTATAGTAAATATTCCGCTAGTTTGATTTGTAGGGGGTAAAGATGGCTGAACTTAAAGATGGAAAAATTAAGTGGTTTGACGAGAAAAAGGGCTATGGATTTATCATCGATGAAAATGATGACCTTATATTTTTACATTTTTCAGCAGTGCCTACTGGAGAGATCAAGAACCTTAAAAGCGGCACACCGGTTAAATTCAACTCTGAATTAGATGGTGAAGTTCTTAGGGCGAAAGACGTAACATTTAACTAGCTTTTAATATTTCTAAGAACTGATCAACATCATAAAGAGTAGAGACAAGTTGATCTAACTGCTTCTGATTTTCAAAAATTTCAGATTCGGCTAATGCATTGCCGTTTGATATTTTTGAATTTATTGTGTTCATAAGCTCTTCAATTTTCTTTGCAATGTTCTTTTGATCCTGCGTTTCTGGTATTACAATTGGGAGCTTTTTTAGGAACTGCGTACTACAAGGGAAAAATCCTCCACGAAAGTTACTGCCTACTTTTTTGATATAAAAGTTTAATATTGACGAGTTCAAGAGGCCCGATAAGTAGCCATATGTAATAGGTGAGTTTTCCTTGAGTGTAATGCTGTAACCGCCCGTGGTTACATTGACAAAATAATAATGAGAGCTCCTATCATGGTAAGCCGTTAATTTATTAACCATGTAAGGCAGCATGATCTTTTCGCCACAAAACTTAAACAGATTTTGATTTCGTGAAAAACAATAAAATTCATTACCGGCCCATCTACCTCCTTCACGTGCCTCAAGCCTTGCCTTATTCTTTTTAAAGTATTCAAGCGCGAGTGGATAGTCCCTCCTTAACTTCGAAAGAGGGATTAACCTTGCTCTGCCATCCGCTTGAAAATAAGGAAAAATGATATGTGCTGTAGGCTGATTAACTAAAAATGGTTTTACATCCGTGAAGCCCTGAAGGATTGGCTTGAGCACTGCAGTTTCAATTCTAATTTGTTCCCCCAGCTCTCTAGAGGTAAGGATTTGGATATCTTTTTTTGGGTTAATTTTTCCATCTAGAATAAAAACATCATCAGCCCCAGAAATTACTCCTTGATAAATGTCTTCAGATAAATCCTCTAAAAAAGTTGCTGCAATCGAAAGCTTCTCAAAGGGCTTACGTTCTTTTCCAGCTACGAAATGCCACTCGTCTGTTGCGGAGAGTTCTTCATTCTTATAAAAATCCACTACAACGCCATTGTCTTCGTATTCTGTTTTGCACTCTAATGATAATTGAAGGCCGGCATCAAGGAATTTCTCGTCTTTAACTTTAGTAAATTTAACTGAGTTAGTTTTCTTCTTTGAGCAGTAAAGTAAACATGTATAGGTACTTGCGCCTTCGAATATTTGGATGTCACCAAATGAAACTATTTCTTTTAGATGACCGCTAGTGGTGAGAGTCTTTCTTAGCTCTACACCATACTTAGATTGAAAAAATTTGTGAGGGCAAATCAACCCCAATCTTCCATCAGAATTTAACAGAGAAATACTTTTTTCAATGAAAGCAACATAGATATCACATGATCCATCTTGTGCTGTTTTATACTTTTCCTGCAAAAATTTTACGTCATTTACAGTGTCTTCCATCATTTTTTGAATTTTAACGTAAGGAGGATTCATAACAACTATATCAAACCCACCTTTTTCTATAAATATTTGAGGAAAATGAACTTCCCAATTGAATGGTTGTCTCTCCTGATAATGCTCGCCAATTAAATTTTGCAAATCTTCTGTGGTTCCACTTACAAGTGAATTGCCGCATTGAATATTGTTGTCGAGTGTTGGCAAAAGAGATCTTCTTGTTGGTAATCGTTGTTCACCTTCTAATGCCTTTAAATATAGACTCATAATGCATATTCCAATTGCTTGTGAATCAATATCAACACCGAAAATATTATTAAAAAGAATGTTTCGCTTCTTTTCAATGGACAACTTCCACTCACCGCGTTCATCTTGTACAAGATCAGGGAATAATCTTCCTTGTTCTGCCTCTTTTCGGTGCTTCATTAAGTACTCAAGATGATATTCCATGAGCTTGCCAAAGGCCGATATTAGAAAAGAACCAGAACCGCAAGCGGGGTCTAAAACAGAAATGTTCGATATTTTAG
>JABMMY010000315.1 GCA_013205415.1 Deltaproteobacteria bacterium | reverse complement strand
TTCCGTATAAAATGGGTACCAGGCGATCAAACCCGATTGGTGAGTGAGCAATTGTTCAAGTGTTAAGTCTTGATATCTCGTCCCATTAAAAATGGAGAGATAATCTTTAAGTGGAGTCTTTAACTTTATCTCTTTACGTTCTACCAAGCGAGCCAACACGCTTGTAGTTAAAATAACTTTCGTTAAAGATCCTAGATCAAAATAGGTTTCATCGGACACCGCTTGGCCGTTAGGCCAATAACTAGTGGTGCCACCCTCCCAAGAGAACACACCTTTGGGTGTTTCCGTGACAAGTTGATATCCGGAGAAAACAAAAGACCGACAGGCGTCTTTAAGAGCGATTTCTATTTGATTTTGCAAGGTCACGTGAAAATGCCGATGGAGTTATTACAGTTTTTGGAGATTTAAAAAAGGATTGCCCCTTCGAAACTTCAAAAGAAAATAGATTTCCAAAATGACTTAATATATAAAAAAATCCTTCTGAAGAGGCTAAAGGGGAACTCAAGGTTCCCGCACCTAAGCTACCGGTCCACTCCACCTTTCCGTCTGCCGCCCTAATGACATAAACGGGATCTGACGAGGTCGTAAAAATTAAATTGTCCCCAAGCTTTGCAGGGGTGAGTCCCACACCCTTTTCAAAGGGCGTTTTCCAAACCACATTTCCCATCGCACGGTTGACACAATAAAAGTTATTATCCAAGCCCGAAAAATAAACCCTGTCATTTTCAACAAAAAAACCACCATAGCTTCCCACAGGAAATACCCAATTAATCGAACCGGTGAGCCGATCTAGGCTATAAACCTTGCCATCAAAGGTGCCTACAATCACCCCTTTATCGTCGACATAGGGACTCATATCGACATCATAAAATCGCTCTTTAGATTTTAATTTTTTAACCCACAATACCTTACCTTGGGCGACCGATAAAGCGACCAAATCGCCATTTGAGAAACCTTGAAATACCTCATTACCAAAAACAACAGGGCCTCCCGTACCTCTCACCGTCATCTTTTCATCTCCACGGTGGGAGTAATGCCAAACCTCCTTTCCTTGATTTTCAGACAGGGCAAAGAGCTCGTCATTTGAGGTGGCTACAAAAACTTTATCGCGAGAAATAGCAGCTGGAGAAAGCCACTCTGTGGCTATTTTGAAACGCCAATAGTCGGAACCATCTCTAGCATTCAGAGCGACTAAATCACCGGAAAGATCCCCTACCATTACTTTGGACCGACCATAGGTAAGAGAGCCTTCGACTCCAGCGGACAATTTTCTTTCCCATAGTTTATAGCCTTCAAAACGATGAGTGGCCGTGACCTCTCCCGATAAATTAGCAGAATAAATAATATCCCCCATTAATACGGGACGAGTTCGTTCCTCGGTAGATTCAACGTCTCTTCGGGCTTGAGCAAGCTGTACCCACTGATGGTTCACCTGGACGTCCCCAAAAACAAAAAAAGGCACTCCAAAAAAAAGAAAACTTAAAACATACTTTTTCATCAGGATTTTGGCTCCATAAAAAGAGGGCTTTTTAATCGACGTAAATAATTTTTAGCGAGTTTGCCGTATTCAGAATTAAGAAAATCGGCTGAAACCTTTTCATAAGTTTCGATAGCCTTTGTGTTTTCCTTTTTTAATTCGTACACCCTGGCCTGTCCTAAAAGTGCCAAAGCCTTGCCTTCAAATCCAATTTTGGCAGACTCGGTGTAATCGGCCATAGCAGCATCCCAGTTCTGTGCCATTTCATAGGAGCCTGCTCGATTGATAAGAAGCAATCCTCTCTCATTAGGGGCTATCAAAGCAGAGGAGCTTAGGGCTTTGGAATACCACTCAGTGGCTAGCCCAGCGCTGGGAGCGATGACACCTGCATCTTTTTCAGATTGTTTTTTTGCCTCATCGAAATAATGATCGGCAATTTGAGTGGCGGCAAATTGGCCCACCATTAAAGAGGAATAGTCGGAGGATACCTTTTTTAATTTTTCCCAACGTTCAGGTTCAGCAGTTTTGTTAACTTCAAAATAAACTTTCCAACCCTGTTCATTTCTGGAGGTTTTTCTCCACTGGTAACCATACCCACCTAATAAAATAACTAAAATTCCAACTATCCCTGTGAAAATTTTAGTTTGATACCCTACAAATAATTCTAAAACATGCCTTCCCTGTTCAACAAACTGATCCGGTTTATTTAGCTCTTTGCGATCTATTTTAGGTGGTTTGGACATGACGTTACTATTGCCTCCAAAAAGTTTAATAGGTTGCTAAAGTTAACAAAAATATGAGTAAGTCAAAAAAGATGCGCAAAGACTTTCTATGATTGAAGCTGTGCGTTAGCAATTAACTCTATTTTCTCTCCCCTGTATTCTTAGAGTCTTCTTCATTAAGGGGTATTCACGGTAGGATATCGACGTTAATTCCTCTTTCAGCTATAATAAAACGACTTAGCTAAGAAAGAATCTAATCATGGGATATTTAAAACACTTAGTTTTTTGCCTGGGGACGTTAGTATTCTGCCTTTCTTTTTCACCTTCACTCAGAGCCGAAAGCCAAGGGAATGACTATAAAGGGATTACCGATCCCTTCGGAGATCCCTCTAACTACGAATTTGCCGACGACGAAAAGGAGGATAAGGAATTTTTTCATTTAGGAAGATATTTAATGTTGGGCGCAGATGTAGGAGTAGGAATCTATACAGGTGGGCTGGGAACGGTCACCACTCCCGGTCTTTTAGTCGGCGCTAAACTTCTATACTTTTTTGATAAGTCGATCGCCTTTGAAACTGCCATTCACTACACTAGACAGACCAAAACTTTACTCCTTAACAATCAAAACAATATTATCGATACTACTTTAATTCCAATTACGGGAGCCTTTAGATATTACTTTGATATTAAAAATGCGCCTAAGGCCATTGCGGTCGCTAATCCTTACCTCGTCGTAGGGGGTGGAGTTTACATGCGTCAGGAGGTGGTCGTTGCCGGTGCCGATGCAGAGCCCGCCTCTACCAGTAGCTTTGGTGGATTTATAGGTGGAGGTTCTGAATTCAATATTTATCGGAAACGCATCTATTTAGGAGTCGATCTTCGCTACCATTTGGTCTTTTTTCCTGACGAAGAGGAAACTTATAACGGACAACTAGCTCCAGGAACCAACGCTGGAGATTACTTCACCGGACTTTTTACAATCACTTATAATTTCTAATACCCTCTTTAAAAAAAAGACCCAGCTATCTCAGCTGCCTTTTGTAGCTGTTTCAGAGAATGAATTGAAGCGGCACATTTCCAGATTTTCTCTCTGCAGGCACAGGGCCAAATTAATAATACAAACCATTATTGACAAATAATGGTATTTTTCCAGGTAATGGTTACTATTATGCCTGTAATCACCGATTTTTACTGGAGCCTACCGGCTGGAGACTTTCCCCCAGCTTCGATATGAACCCAGTAGCCTTTGGAGATGGACTCAATCTAAATATTTCCGAAACTGATAATACGCAAAGCCTTGAATTGGCCCAGGAAGTATCCTTCCACTTTCGTGTCAAAACCGTGATGGCAAAAAAAATTATTCGCGAAACCGTCTCAAAAGTTAAGGATTGGCGAGCCATCGCAAGTTCGCTTAAAATAAATGCGAACGAACGGGAAAAGATGGCAACGGCTTTTCGAATTGCCGATCGGTATTAGTTTTTATATTTCCTCTCGATATCACATGACCCCCGTTTAAAAAGGTAAAGGGCGCATAACCTCCACTCTGATCTACTGAGATCCACGGAAATCTACTCTGACTGCTTGCAACTGATTGCACAGAGGCAGAATGGGTCTCTATGGAAAAAGTTCTTCAGAAGGAAACTTGCTCTCGCTTTCCCAAAAACCTGGCACTTCCCGTTTCCTTAATTTCCACCGGGCTCCATCAAACAAAAAATGAGAATAGGTTATTTTAAATTTCATGTCAGCTATTGAGCTATTAAAATCGGGCCGACATCTCACTTCAAAAATTTCGGGCAAGCCGCCTCGTCCCCTTTCTTTTACTTTCCATTCTGTTTTTAGCGACCGCATGAACGCCATTTTTGGCTTCACTTCAGCTAGTCTATTTCCTTTAAGGGTATACAAAGCAGAAATGGGCCCATTATAGGAACCAAACTCGATACTCCAATCTTCGGTAACAAAAAGGAAAATATTATGTCCTACATTCCCCTTCATAAGCTCAATATCTACCCGAGGTTTTTTAAGGAGTTTCCTTGAAGTTTCTGATCCATTGGGTCCCAATAAACGCAAAATGCCGTTTCTAGCGTTTTCAGGCGTAGTATCAAGATCTGTTTTTTCGTTAATTCGGTGATCAACGAGCAGTTGGATAGTCCCCTCCGCTCCGAGTCCTTGAGTCAGACTAATTTCCTTTAACACATGATACCCACGAGGGATGCTGGAACCAGCGGCCAAACAAAATGTCGTAAGAAGCACTTGAATTATAAAGACTATATATATCTTCACTTTTTTTCGGGTTTCTTCTGCTCTAAATTATTAAACATATCACCATCTGGACGAGTTCGAATGTATATAGAGCCTTCTTCTTTAACCATGACTGCGTCAACTCGTCCTTCTGCTATTAACTCAATAATTTCTGGCTTTGACTTCCAACCCATTTCATCAACCTCGTAAGCGACAATAACATTCTTTTTATCGGTTTGAACATCCACTATCGATTTTGCATAAAACGTTTCTTCAGTTCCAATTTTGTCCCCTTCAATTTTCTGAATAGCCAAAACCAAGCTGTTAAATTCTTTTTCAGAAAGATCCTTAATTTTCTTATTTATATTAAGACCCGTTTTTTCTCGAATCAGTTTCCGATACCGCACCGGATCATTACGATCTTCTTTTGGAGCAAAAGACGAGACCATTTCGAAAACGGTTTTATTTTGATAAACCTGCTTTTTCAGGAGCCAAATCAAAGCCTGTGTACCGGCCTCATGAGATGGAAAGACAGCAAACCCACCGATGCTTCCTATAGACCCTTGAATTCTTGTATGTGCACCAGTTTTAAGGTTGCCGGGATTGTTATTCCGCCAAGCTCGGTTACCGCCTTTTTTTACCCAACGTTTTTTGCCATCTATGTAAATGACACTTAAACCTTTTCCTTTTACCGCTTTCGAAAACATGACCGATTTTATAGTTAGGGTTGGTGTTAATCAAGAATATTACTTCCACGGTCCCTTTTTGGGTGGCTTGACGGAATGCAAAGGTCTTTTAAGTCGTTTATTTCTACCGTTAAACCAGGCAGAAAACGATGAGGTCCCTTCTACGCCACCTCATCCATATCGTAATCCGAAAACAAAATTACGGAAGGGTGAACTTTCAGGGCCTTTGCCAATACGATCGCTCTTTCTCTCCCCATTTGTCTGGCACCGGTTTCGAGTGCAGATAAGTTAGATTGAGGGATTTTAGTCAATTTCGAAAGTTCTGCCTGACTTAGTCCCTGTAGCTCGCGGAGCGTTTTCAGCATTTCCGATGGCGAGACACTGATGTTCATCCGAGCTCTTACGAACTGTCTTTTATTAATTCTCATAGTACATCTCATTAATAGTCATGGGGGTTTACTTCAAAAACATAAACCTCCAATAATTCCCGTTTAACCAAATAGATGACCCTCCACTTGATTCCCAAGCGTGAGGAACGAAAGCCTTTCCACTCACCCTTCAAGGCTTCATCATGAAACCCCTTTATTTCGCGAAGCCCCTCATGACCCTTCATTTCCACAATTCGCTTCCAAGCTTCATACCGTACTACAATCTCACGGGGAGCCTTGGATACTGCCTTCTGAACTTGATGTTTCTCAAAGATGCTCCACATACTCATAAGAGTATATACACTTATGGGTATTAAATCAAGACCCATGGAAATTCGCGAACACTCGATTGATTAGGCTTTCTCTAATAGAGAATGTAAAGGGCGTTTGTAGTGTCTATTTTTTAGACACCTATTTTTTTTTCTGGTTAACTCCTTGTTTAGCCAAATTAAAGTTATGACTAAATCTCTACAGTTTTTATTTTTTTAGATTTTCCTTACAATGAGACTATTACAACTAGTTAAGCATCGTAGGAGACAACATGAAGTATCTTAAATCGGTTATCAATATAGCCCCTATTTTACTACTTTTTTGGATGGTGGGTTGCCAGCAGGGAATCCCTTTAAATCTCAACGATTCCATGTCCTCCTTTTCACAACAACGAAACCCTATCCCGAGGACGCCAACTAAAATTGATTTCCCTTCTCTACCCGCAGCAACCGTTCCGAGTACACCCAGTGGAGTAGAAACCTTCTGTGCTAGCTACACCGTAAAGGCGGAAAATATAATTGCGGCCTGTAGCCAGGGGATTTCACTGAATGCAGAGGGTCTTGGAGAGGTGGCACCGAACTGTGAGTCCTCATTTTTAGCCATCACTCCTAGAGTAGGCTGTTCCATTTTAATTTCGCAATTAAATAACGCCATTGGAGCTACTGGCTGCCAGATCGTATTTAATGATCCTGCCCTTAGAAGTTATTTGCCTACTGCCTGTGCAGAGGCTTATCAACAATTATTCAGACCCTAGCACCTTTTCTTTTTTAAACGGTGATGATGCTACGTCTACGCTTAAGTTGACCCGTACGGTTACCGGCAAACCCCACGTTTTGAAAGAGCCCCGGGGTCAGGCATTGAAAACAAGACTCCAAATTACCACAACAATAGATAGGCCTAATCGGTACCAGGTGAAAATCGCCAGATCTGCATATTTTAAATAGCTCAACATAAAGTGAATACTAATCAGACCAAAAAAGAAGGCGGCTCCCAATCCACTCAAAGCATAGGCCCAAGAAAACTGAGTGCCGATGTCCGATAATAGGTGAGGTACTTTAATAATTACAGCGCCTAAAATAATAGGAATACACAAAAGAAAGGAAAATCTCGCAGCCGCCTCGCGACTAAAACCTAAACGTCTTCCCATCGCCATGGTAGCTCCAGATCGAGAGACCCCTGGAA
>JABMMY010000314.1 GCA_013205415.1 Deltaproteobacteria bacterium | reverse complement strand
TCCCCCAGTAATATTAATGATAATTCCAGTGGCTCCATTGATGGCGACATCTTCCAGAAGAGGAGAGGATATTGCTTTTCTAGCGGCTTCAATCGCTCTGTTCTCTCCTGAACAAATTCCAGTGCCCATCAAAGCTAGGCCTTTATTGCACATTACAGTTCTCACATCAGCAAAGTCTAAGTTAATAAGACCTCTGATATTGATCAGATCCGAAATTCCTTTTACAGCTTGATAAAGCACTTCGTCGGCTTTTTTGAAACAATCGAGCATAGTCGTAGTTTCGTTCGCAATATAAAGAAGTCTTTGGTTAGGAATGCAGATCAAAGTATCAACTGCCTCTTTTAACTCTGCAATTCCTCTATCTGCATTTTTTCTTCTTTTCTTTCCTTCAAAATTAAATGGCTTCGTAACCACGCCTACAGTTAAAGCACCTGCCTCTTTTGCAATGTTAGCAATCACAGGGGCTGCTCCAGTACCCGTTCCGCCTCCCATTCCAGCAGTGATAAATACCATGTCGGCACCGTAAAGCATTTCGGCAATTCTAGAACTGTCCTCTAGCGCTGCTTTTCTTCCAATATCGGGGTTAGCTCCGGCTCCCAAACCTTTGGTCAGTTCAGTTCCCAACTGAATATGGTGTGGTGCAGGATTATGATCCAAAGCTTGATTGTCGGTATTAGCCGCAATAAAATCTACGCCGCTAAGACCTAAAGCGATCATCGTAGCAATCGCATTAGTTCCACCTCCACCGACTCCTACAACTTTAATTCTTGCACCTTGGGCTGTTTGTTTTTCTATGATTTCAAACATATGATTCCTCCTATTGGGGTCGATTGCTTTCCGCTAAAATACATCGCCTAACCAGGTTTTCATTCTGGTTATGACCTTTCCATAAACGTTATCTTCATCTTTTATCTTGAAAACCATTTCAGAACTCGAGGGCTTGCCGTACATGAGTAGTCCTACCGCTGTAGAATACATTGGAGAGTTAACCACATCTAACAATCCCCCGACTCCTTGCGGAGCGCCTCTTCTGACAGGCATTTCAAGAATAAACTCTGCTAATTCAGGTAGTCCTTCAAGTAGCGAAGCTCCACCAGTAATAACCACTCCCGTGGACATTAAATGCTTAAAACCACTATTACTAATTTCATGACCTACCATCGAAAGAATTTCTTCTACTCGAGGCTCAATAATTTTAGTCAGGACCGATCTTGAAATTTCCTTAGATTTTCTTCCCCCCATCATGGGGACCTCAATAATTTCTTCATTCGCAAGTAACGACGCCATCGCACAACCCGATGTGACTTTAATTCTTTCAGCATCTTGAATCGAGGTTCTGAGTCCTACCGCAATATCATTGGTGATATGATTTCCACCCATAGGAACCACACCTGTGAAAACAACACTGCCTCGAACATAGATTGCAATGTCACTGGTTCCCCCACCAATATCAATGAGTGCGACTCCTAATTCTTTTTCATCTAGAGTAAGAACCGCCTCCGCAGAGGCTAAGGGTTCAAGAACGATATCTGACACTTCAATACCCGCCTGATTAACGCACTTGATAATATTATGGGCTGAGGCTACATCACCGGTCACCACGTGGACTCTGGATTCGAGTCTCACTCCACTCATACCGATAGGGTCTTTAACCCCTTCGTGATCATTGACGGTAAATTCTTGAGGAATGACATGTAACACCTCTCTATCGGTTGGAATCGCAATTGCTTTTGCAGCATCAATCGCTCTCTCAACATCCTGAATTCCTACCTCTTTATTTTTTATCGCCACAACTCCAGTGCTATTAAATCCTTTAATATGACTTCCAGCAATTCCACACTGAGCCTCGGTGATTTCCACACCCGCCATTAGTTCCGCAACATCAATTGCCTTTTTTAAGGCCTCTACTGTCGAAGGAATATTAACAACTATTCCTTTTCGAATTCCAAGCGAAGCCTGTTTTCCTATTCCGACTATTTCAACGCCCTCAGTAGTCATTTTTCCAATAACAACACAGATCTTCGTCGTCCCAAAGTCGATACCAACCACGAGATCGGATTGCTTTGCCGGTTTCTTAAAGCCAGACATAAACATCCCTTTTTGTTAAGTACTTCTGTTGCGTTTAAAGATTAGATTCACGCTTTTTAATTTGGCTTTACACTTGGTTAGTGAATTTCACCACTCAGTGTATAAGCACCGGGTTAAAAAGCGTCCTTGAGATAACTGTAGTTCTAATTGTGAATACTGACAACAGCTTTTTTCGGAAATATCAGATTAATTCTCTGAGGTTGTCCGATTTGACTTGGAGGGTCGAGCAGCAGATTTTCCAAAATCCTCGACTGAGATTCCCAATTTTCGATATTCAGAAGCACCTCAAGTTTTGGGTTATCTAAAAATATTTTAAAGTACGGATAATTCCCTAAAATAACCTGCGAGATACTATATTTAGCGTGGCTGATCGTTTTAAATTGCTCAGTCATTGTTAATATCGACGATATATTCCACTTCGCATGATCTGTACTCACAGTAAGAAAAGGAACATCCAGTGATTTCAAAATTCTAGGACGAGCTTTTTCAATTACATTCCCGTTAGGATCGATAAAATAGGCGATGCCTTTAATAACAGAAAGTGCTCGAGGTCTTTTTGTTTCTACTTCAATCCACAGGCGATCTGGATATTGTTTTTTAATCGTCACATGTTCAATCCAAGGACGCTGTTTTAAAGAGGCAATTATTTCTTCCGGCTTTACTTGAAGCAAGCTTTTCCCTTCTAAAATCGGCAACCAAGACTGTACCTCTGAAATAGTGAGTGGCCACTCGGAGATTATCTTAACCTGTTGAATTTTAAACGGAGACAAGTACTGGAGCCGAGAGCCCAAAAAGCCTTGCTCGTTTAAACAAATACCCGCTACTAACGCTAATCCTAAAATTAAAAAGCGCAGAAGGGTAGTCCACTTAGGAAATAGATGGGTAGACGGTATTGATTGTACATGCTCTGACATCATGGCTCCTAGGCAGCTAACTCAATGGGTAAATCTTTTTCAGATTCTTGAAAAAACAGCTCTCGATAGGACCGACTTACTGTGGATGGAGAGGCGATATTTTCAATGTGTGTCTGTAGTTTCGCTCCCATGGTTTGTCGCATCTCTTTACTATGTAGCATTTGAATAATTTTTTCTCCCATCAGTTTGATATCATTAGATGGCATTACAATTCCTGATTCCCCTGTAATAATAAACTCTTCAATTCCTGGAACATCTATAGAGATAACTGGGACCTTATAGGCACCCGCAATAAGAACTGGAATAAAATGATGATTTCTCAATGGAGCATAAATAAATAGGTCAAGAGCTCCTACCGTGCTTTCTGAAACCGTTTCAATAATACTGACTCTATGGTCAAGTTCTAATTCAATTAGCATTTTAGAAAAATGGCTATAAAGAGGCCCTCTTCCTAGAATATTAAAATGAACTTGAGATGTCTGATTTGTGATGAAGTGAGATATTCCAATTAAAAAATTAATATTACTCTCAGTAGAAAAATCACAGAAAGTCCCCACTTGAAACTTTCCCGTTGAACTAGTTTGATTAATTTGTGGTTTGGTTTTCCCTATGGCAAGTGAACTTAGTTTTAATTGTGCTTCTGGAATTTTTTTAATTTCTTTAAAGAATCGAAATTCCAAAGGACTATAAACAATTAAAGTAATCGCTTTTCCTAGTGGGGAAAATATAGACTTAAAAGAGAGCCCATACATTTTTTTTTCTTCCGATTTCGAGTGCAGAATAGACACAAATATTTTTCCGCTTGAATAATCTTTAGCAGTCAAAAAATCTAAGGCTCGTTGCCAATCCCTCGCTACGATCCAAAAGTCACCTTGAGGTTTTGTTTTGAAGAATCGACGTTGTGATTCTGTCACCCAGATAGTTTCAATGAGTGCATACTCACATAGATTCTCGATAATAGGCTCCACGCCTGCCCTCTCCCAGGGTTCAAGATCATTAAATAAAAAACAGGTGAGCTTTTTTGAGGGCATGAGTCCTAGTTATTTTCTTAAAAAAGGTGAATATCGAAACTTGGTAATTCAATTCTTGAGTTAACCCAGGAATTGTCTCGAAGCTTTGACAATTTAAATTAAAGGTTTCTTTTCAGGATCTAATTATACCGTATTTTCATTAATAAAGTCGATAAGACGCCGCAGGGTTCCAAAATCTTTTTTCTTCCAGGTGAAGACTAATCGCGGCAAGTCCTTAATTTCTGGTTCATTGTCTTCTTCGGGCAAAGCTCTCGAAGCATGAAGCGGCCCGGACTTAAAAAACTCTTTAAATTGCATATTAATTTTCTCAATGGCTTTATCGGAAAGTTGTTTTTTTATTCGAATAGATACTTTGTCATCTACATAACGCGTTGATATATAGTTTTTATAAAAGAGGTCGAAGTGGTTGAGTGCCTCTTCTGCGGAGTGACAAACTCGATAGAGACTGCTGTCGGTTCCAGAGATCAATCCCTTCTTCAACATAACTCGATTTAAGAAATCGACCAGTTCCGTCCAATAACCATAATTTTCAGTTTCTAGAAAAACTACAGGAACCAGATTAGTTTTTCCGGTTTGAAGAAGGGTTAATGCCTCAAACGCTTCATCGAAAGTACCAAAACCGCCAGGAAAAAACACGAATGCCCAGGCCTCTTTTACTAAAAATAATTTTCGAGTGAAGAAATATTTATAGTTGATCAGTCCTTTTTCTGGATCAATAAAGGAGTTGGCACTTTGTTCAAATGGCAACTTGATATTAAGACCGAAGCCCCCTTTGGGTGTGGCCCCTTCATTTCCTGCGGCCATAATTCCTGGGCCGCCACCTGTAATGATCATATAC
>JABMMY010000313.1 GCA_013205415.1 Deltaproteobacteria bacterium | reverse complement strand
TTTAAAAAAATATTTTAATTGGTATGACAAGCTAAGTGGTGAAGAGATTACTATTTTAAATCGTCACTATCCTGGTCAGCAGTGCTGTTACCATAAAGCGAAACTGGTCACCGACGGCCCTGGTGCGGGAACCCCAGATATCATTTTTTTGGCACCTGGAAAAACACCCAAACGTCTTCGTCGGACCGGGCCACTAAGAGCCGCTTTAATGCATGAGAGATTTGACATCGAAGTTATTAAAGAGAATTTTCCCGATTGGCCCAATGGGTGGAAAGACTACTGGAAATTAGGATGGGCACCCACTCCCACTGCAGGTGAAAAAAATTGGGGTTTTGATTCCACAAATAGATCCTGTAAAGGATTTCAATAGCTAAGATAAATACCTGGCTCCGATTAATGGGTAGACCCGCCCTAAAGAGTGAACCAAACGATGCAAATGTCTGACGATCGTCCCATTGAGAATCAAATCGCCATTCTTTTAGACCCTTGCCGTTTTTTTCAATGGCAACCCGAAATATCGGTGCCTCGCTGAAATAACTCTAAGTATTTAATATACTGTCCGGCAATCCACACAGGGTGAATATTTTCATTGCTCCAAGACTTAATCGTATTGCCATTGGGATCGATTAAAATAACATGAAAGCCAGAATCTGTGTTTCCTATTAAACCCTTCAAGACTTCGTCGGCGGAATTACTTTGATTCATAAATTCAGAGTGAGTTGCAATGGCTAATTTCGAATCTAGTTTTTTTGAATCTTCCACGTAAGTGTTTGCCCAATCAAGTTTCTCTTTTCCCTCTTCGGTCAGCCCGTTAGCAAAATCTTTGGGATCGACTAAAATAGACAACCACGACTGAGTTTCAAAATCGCGCAATAGTTTTTCTTGCAGAACTTTTTTGACCGCTGGTAATAGTTCATCTGCTTTTTTCATCAGTTCCGACTCGGCTAAAAAGGTCACATAGGGAGGAATCAGAGTGTCGGCTACCTCCTTAGCAATCTCCGCTCCACGGCGAGCTCCCTCTTCACGGCCTTTCACCCTTCCAATTTCTTCAGCCAAACCAAGAAAGGTTCTGAAAACCGGCAGGCTATATTCATCTCTTCCTTTACGTGCTCCAATCATAGCTCCTTTTGCAGCACCTTCGGTTCTACCCTTTTCGATACCCGCCTCTCTTTCAATTGCAGCCGCCTTAAGCCCCGCCTCCAATCTACTTTTGTAGAGGGGTCTCGCATCGGCTAAAATTAGAACTCTGATGTCATCGAGCTTCGCCATATCCTTTTTGAAACCTTGCCAGGCCTCTGAGACCGATTCATTCCAAGAATCATATAAAAATTTGCTTCCATTTCTTTTTACCGATTCGTAAATACGCGCCGTCTGGCGATAGGTCCAAATAGGTTTTGCAAATTCAGAAAGAAACTTTAAAACCTTCTCTTTAGCATCGGGAGAGGCCACGATGACTATTGAAGGTCGTCTCCCACCAGGCTCGGTTAATGTGACCCTGTTTTTTCTGTAGTCTACTAGAGGGGGATCGAATGAGGTTACTGTTTTGGAACAGGGCTCTTGAATCTTGGGTACTGTTAATGTGTGTAATTGTTTAACATCCGCTAGAGTTTCATTCAGTCTAGAATGAGTTCGAGTGCTATCCGAATTAATTATTTCAGCTCCTTTAGCACAGTAGGTTGTTAAAATAATGAGAGAGAATGAAAGGAATATTCGCTGTGGATGAGTCAATGCCTACTCCCTGAAATTGGGCCTAATCTATCGATGGGAAAAAATGCATTTGTGATGCCAATAAAATCAAAAAAAAATACTTAGGAGTCAGGAATTTTTAATCAAACACCTCTCGCCAAAGCGCAGGTAATGCGAGGGGTATTTCTCACAGTGTATTCTAGGAGATACACCCCAAGGTGCTTGAAAAAAACCTTCTGCCCCCTAAGTATTTAGGGATGAAGAAATTCTAATTAAAAGGAAATTTTTACAGCTCCCATTAAGCGATACATGGCAGTATCCATGGCGGCAGCCTCTTCAAATTCAGGATAAGCATAGGTAGTAGTGCTAATCACTCTCGGTCTATTAAAAAGAGGAACAATATAACCTCCGCGAATACCGATAGAAACATTATTGCTAAGGGCGATGTCGGCCCCTCCGATAATTTGTCCTGCTCCGACCGTATAATCGTAGGTGGAAAAGGAGCTCATTCCACGAGTCATGTTTTGGTAAGAGATGCCTAGTACACCTCCGCCAATGAAGGTCTGAACAATCCCGCGAGTTACATAAAACTTTGCAGTGCCACCGTAAGTGTACTGGTTAAAATGGTGTCCATAACTAGAATAGCTAATGTAGTAACGACCGTGGCCGGCCTCTATTTCAAGAGATAATAAAGGGATTAAAGATAACTCTAGTGCAATTCCTAAGGAGTAGGAATTGGTGATGTGGTTATTCCAATTACCTTGATACGCGGTGGTTCCCACCATTGGAATTAAGGAAAGTCCCGCAGTAGTAGAGGGCTTAGTGACAGAAGCTTTAAGTTCAGAATTACTATTACTATCCACTGGGGTCACGGCATGAGCGGTGGCCTCTGTGGTGACGGGGGAGGCTACAGGTGCTGCCATAGGAGCCTGTCCAAAGGTAATATTATTTTCAATATGCATTTCAGCAGGAGGTTCTTCGATAGGTTTCGATGGTGTGATCTTCGTCGTAGTCACTTTAGGGGCCGTTTCAATAGTCTCTGCCTCCTCAAAATCGCTCTCTTTAAAATCGGTCTCTTTTCCCTGGGTTATTTTAGGTTCCACAGTTTCAGACCTCTGGACCTTAGCCTCTGAGGGTGTGGGTGCTATCGTTTTGATGATCGACTTAGAGAGAATCGGATTAACAATTGGAGCGGCCGTAGTAGAGGTGACATTGGTTTTATTCTCTGTAGTTTTAACCGCTTCAGCGGCTAAGACAGTTGAGACCTTAATCAAAAAGCCCAAACTAAAAACTAAAATTGGTAAGAACCTACCCATTATTTTCCCCTTTTTTGGCACCCCGACTCTACCTTTAAGGAAGAGTTACAAAAGTGGCAGACCGCTATTAAGCAGACTATATGCCAGCTTCACAATTACAACGTAACCCCATGTAATCAATATAATTTTAAGGCAGTGACAAAACCGGCTAAACCTTAGCCACCTGTCAAACTTTTATACAGTTTTTGGGGGACGGAGGTATTCGACCACACAATTAATAACTTAACGAGGTGTCTAACTTTTTGACAGGTGTCTAGTGTTTAGTCAGCGGTGGGCCTCTTTCTTTTATTTGTCGGCGACTAAGTGATATCGGGAGTTTAGGTAGCCAACCTTTTGAAGGATTTTTAGCTTAAAATACTCCATATCTTTG
>JABMMY010000312.1 GCA_013205415.1 Deltaproteobacteria bacterium | reverse complement strand
TATAGTTGTTCCATTTCTTCCAAAAGATCCTTGCTCTTCTTTGATTTCAGATAGCCCACCGATCCTAATATCCCCAAGCCATAGATATTCGTTCATAAGCTTTTTGCCGTATGATACGACAATAGGCGAGGGGTAACATTTAACGCTCACACTTGGCCGTTCAACACCAGGGCCCGGCACAAAGTCATAAGCCGTTTTCCATGCTAGCTCCATTTCTTTTTTTCTTTTTATGATTTCTGTATCAACACTTGTTTTATTTTCCTGAGATTGCCTGTTGATAAGAGGAATCTTTTGGGGGTGGCTACATGGGGGTATTTGAAATCCGTAATTTGAGCTTACATTTCCATAGTCTTTGTTGGTTAAAGCAATTATCTCGAGTTTTTTTATTTCTTCGTAGGAATAGTCTAGGGTTCTCCGAGCAACCAAAGAAATGCCACTACTTGTCCAGCCTGTGTAAGTTCCCATGTCGATTGTTAGGCCATTAGTGTCTTTGGCCGCAACCTCTCCTTCATTGGTCACGCCCTCTTTGGGGCATACTTTCACAATCATCCCTTCCTTTATTTCTGCAGAAAACCATCTTGAGCAATGGAAAGCAGCGATAATAGATAGGTATAAGTTTTTTCTTTTGATGAGTCTTTCCTCGCTCTCGATCAGTCTTTTCTGGTTCTCCAAGTCGAGTGGATAAGAACATAGGTAGACATTATCATTGTCGCTCATAGTCACCCCTGGACCCACGACCAGACCTTTTGGATTTATTATATAAATTGGATTTGAGGACATTAACGTCCCCCTAATTGATGTTGGTTGGTCACCTGTAACTCGTATTAGACCATCTTTTGGCCCTTTAACTTCGACAACCGCGCCTGAAGGAACATCGAAACTATTAACCTTAGCCTCCCAGAATGAAGGTCCGGTCTCTTTTTTCCAGTCGAGCTGAATCGAATCCTCTCGTTCGTTTGCGAGTGTGTGCATCTGGCAACTCGAGATCAGGTACAAAAGAATTGCGCCTAAGATCTGATTCATTTTCTATATTCAACTTTCATCATCATGCAACCAAGATAAAATCTCACTACTATTCACCCCATCGCTCATCCATAGCGAACTGAAAAGTCAGGCCTGCCCCGACCTGAGTCGGAGTCACTCCGGCTTTTGTTGGGGATTGGTGGAGGATTCCTTTTTAATTTCGTTTATTATAAAAACCGCTTCAGGAACATTACTTAAACCATTTAATGCTTGAATTGCAGGTTGAGACCCAAGATCAGCTGCTTTTATAAGCCAACGTAACCCTTCTTTTTTGTTTTCAGGTACTCCTTCTCCAACAGTATAACAAACGCCCAAGCCAAACTGCCCTAGCAGATCTCCCTTTTTTGCTGATTTTTGGAAAAGTTCAAAGGCTTTTTTGAAATCTTGAGTGACTCCATCACCCTGTTTGTAACACATAGCGAGCAGAGCTTCTCCGACTGAACTCTTTTGTTCTGCTGATTTCATAAACCACTCGACAGCTTTTTTATTATTTCTCTCAATTTTAAGTCCTTCGTAATACGCAATACCGACTTGAACTTGGGCTTTTACATCACCAGCATTTGCTTTGCTTAAAAGTTCCTCGGAATAAGGCAGCACTTCAAATTCGCCCGAGGCACCAAACAACTCTAAAGCTGACTGCCCAAACAAAGTACTGATCAATATAATGGGAAGCCCAAATAATAATGTCTTTTTCATTGTTTTCTCTGCAACTTGGTTTCTCCCCTTAAATTATTTTTTAAAGACCCCCATACAACTCCATCCAACTGTATGTCAATGTTATCAGCTTTAATTCTTTGAAAGGAAAAATAGTTGTTAGGTGGATCGTACAGTACTAAAAAGGAATCAAAGTACAAGTCACTGCCAGCGCTATCTAAATTAAACTTTATACTGGTTGAGACCGACTGCCATTTGTAAATCATCGTGGATGCGAAAGGCTGAAGATCACTTTCAGTTGTCTCAAATCTAATGGTGTATTCATCGACGAAATTCAAATAAGTGCTCGCCGCATAAATATAAGGGGCGAGAAGAATTAACACTAAGGCAAATATCCCTCGCATAAATTTAATCTATTCCCTTTTTTCCAAAAAAGATAGGGTTACCTTGCTGCTTCGCTTTTTTGTAGCGTTTTCCAATCTCTGTACCTCGCTCAATACCCTCTTTAATGGCACCCTTTTCAACACTTTACAGTCCTTCTAATTGATTCAGAAATGTCGGGTTACGCACTCGGGACCCCCACCGCCCCGAAGTTGGCCTTTGGCATCTTGCCTGACCCCACTCAGACCTGAAGGGGCTCAATCCTGCCATCAAGGAAATGATGCTTCCCCC
>JABMMY010000311.1 GCA_013205415.1 Deltaproteobacteria bacterium | reverse complement strand
GTGGTGACTCATGGTCATGAGGATCATATTGGTGCAATTCCCTATTTACTAAAAGAAAAAGAGCTAGATATCTACGCTACACCCTTTCCTGCAGGATTGATTAGTCAAAAATTAACGGAGCACAGCGACTTAAAAAATGTCAGATTTCACAAAATTGAAAATAGAAAACCATTTAAAGTCGGGCCATTCACATTTGATCCCATTCCAGTGCAGCATTCCATTATTGAAGCCTTAGCCTTTGCGATTGAGACACCGGTGGGCACAGTCATTCACTCAGGGGATTTTAAGCATGATGCCCACGAAACTTCCCAAGGCAAAATTGGGTTTGAACCCTTTGAAGAGTGGGGAAATAAAGGGGTTGCCCTTTTATTGTCAGACAGTACTAATGCCGAGCGTCCTGGGCACACCCTATCTGAAATGGAGATTCGAGACTCCTTCCAAGATATTTTAAGCAAACAAAAGGGACGAATGATCATTGCTTTGTTTGCCTCTAATATTAAACGACTTGAAAAATTATTGGAGCTGGCCCACGCCCAGGGAAAAAAGGTGGCCTTGGCAGGTCGGAGTATGCACACGTATACTAAACTTGCCTCTGAGCAAAACTCGCTTTCGATACCTCCCAATACCTTAATCCCATTGGAAAATACAGGTCAGTTTCCCGATGATAAGGTGATTGTATTAATGACCGGAAGTCAGGCCGAACCGCAATCGGCGCTGCTAAGAATTTCTGAGGGAAGTCATAAAGAATTTCATATTCGTCACGGGGATCTCGTGGTGATGTCTAGTCGATTTATTCCAGGAAACGAACGGGCGATATCGAAAATGATCGATCAGTTATATCGGGCGGGTGCCGAGGTAATATACGAATCGATTCACCAGGTGCATGTGTCTGGGCATGGTCAACAAGATGAGTTGTTGATGATGCTTCGAGCGGTGAAACCTAAATATTTTATTCCGGTTCATGGGGCCTATCGCCATTTATCAAAACACGCAGGACTGGCTGAAGAGGTGGGTATCCCACCTGAAAATATTAAAGTGATCGAAGATGGTCAGTTGGTAGAGCTCTCAGTAGATGGGATTGAGCTTGGAGAGAGACTTAAGCTGAATAAGACGGTTATTGTGGGAACCGACTATGTAGAGGGTCGTCCCGATATTTTTACTCAAAGAAGTAATTTAGCGAAAACCGGAATCGTCTTTGCGGTTTTTATGAGAGATGCAAAAAGTTTAAAACTGATCGCGCCTCCAGCCATTCGTTCCTACGGGCTTATTTATTTCAAGGGAGAAAACCCACAGCATGTGGCAGAGGATGCAGAGGATCAGCTAGAGGATATTTATTACGATTTTATGCATGCCCAAGACCTTGAAGAAACATTACGCATAGAGGGCAGGCGATTTTATAAAAAAAGAGTGAGTCATAAGCCGGTATTTATTCCGCTGGTTTTAGACGTCTAAGTTTGGTGCCAATAGATCTCTTATTTGTGAATTAGGTTTTGTAATTTTTTAGGAGTTATTTTGTAGATGGCAAGACAGCTTTTATTTAAAAAACTACAGACCATTATTTCCAAATCACTCCTTGAAGGTGTGGCTGAGCAAACGGTACCAAGATCCGGTGCTACCTTTTCTCGTCGAGATTTTTTAACAGGCGCAATAGCACTCACTGCTATGGGCCGTCCATTGAGAGCGCTGGAAAAGAGAGTGCTCCCAATAAATTCAAGGGCGTCCCAGGATGACACCATTATAGTCGGGGCGGGTGTGGCTGGCTTAGTGGCGGCCTATCGCTTGAGTCAAGGCGGAGTTCGTCCACAGCTTTTTGAGGCCAGTGAGCGACTAGGCGGAAGAATTTTCACCCGAGACAAATTTAACGAAGAGGGAATGTTTTGTGAGTTAGGTGGAGAGCTAATCGATTCTACTCAATCCAGCATTATCGATCTTTGTCGTGAACTTCATGTTTCGCTAGAAGATTTTACAGAAAGCGACTCTGGTTTAAGTAGAATTTACTATGCGAGACAAAAACTTCGAACAGAAACTGAGTTACAGGAGGCCGCAAAACCGTTCTTAAAAATAATATTGAAAGACCTGAATCTTCTTTATGAAGGGAAAAACTTTAGGGTTCCCACCTACAGAAATAAAATGGGGCCTCAAGTTGAAGCCTTAGATCGCATGTCTTTGGTGGAATATCTTCAATCTAAAAAAGATCGCGTAGAGGGCTGGCTTTTAGATCTAATACAAGAGGCTTATGAGAGTGAGTTTGGCGTAACGGCAAGTTTGCAGTCGGCGCTTAATCTTTTAGTTCTATTTGATAATAATCCCGGGCAGGACTTTAAAATATATGGAGCCTCTGATGAAAGCAAAAGAGTGGTTGGCGGAACTTCACGTTTAATTAAAGCACTTGAGGACAAACTAAAGGGAAAGGTAAATCCTCAGTTGGGACACCCTTTGGTGAAGATTGCCGAAAAAGGGAAAAAAATAGAGCTGACCTTCATGAATCATGGAAAGGCTAAGGTACTTAAGGCGAATAGGGTTATTCTTGCTTTGCCATTTTCAGTTTTGCGAGATGTTGAGGGAATTCACAAATTAAATTTAAGTCCCGCCAAGAAAAAAAGTATTGCAGAGTTAGGTTATGGAACCGATTCTAAATTAATCATTGGGTTTAAAGAAAAATTTTGGAGACAGAAGCAGAGGCAGATTCCGGCCTCTTCAGGAACGATATTCGGAGATTTCCCCTCACAATGTTTTTGGGAAACTAGCCGACTTCAAAAAGGGAATCGAGGTATTTTGACCGCGCTTTTTGGAGGGGAAAAGGGGACAAATGTGGGCCCAGATATTTTAAAAACGACACTTCTAGATCTTGAAAAAATATATCCTGATAGTGCAAAAAAAATAGATGGGAACAAAGCCTTGATGGTGTGGCCCAAGGTCTCCTATGCAAAGGGATCCTACAGCACTCCTTTGGTAGGCCAATATACGACCCTCATGGGTGCTGCGGGAGAAACTGAATTGGATGGTAGACTTCTTTTTGCGGGAGAGCATTGTAGTGTTGAGAAACAGGGCTATATGGATGGCGCCGTAGAATCTGGAAATACCGTTGGAAGAATATTTTTTGCGGCGAGCGAAGGTGCTATCAAACGCAATTAAATCTTCAAAAAGTAGCCAATGACTATTAAGATCTGGTGGGTGCTGCAGGGGTCGAACCTGCGACCTCCTCGGTGTAAGCGAGGCGCTCTAACCAACTGAGCTAAGCACCCAAAGAGTCAATTAAAGAAAAAACGGTGTATCATAAAAGAGGCGAAAATTCTTCGTAACAATAAAAATTTTACTTAAAGACCAAACTAGTTCAAATTTATCCTGTGGATCCAAGGTTTTACCAAATTTCCTTTTTAGCCTCTTTTCTTGTTTTAGGGGTTGTTTTTCGTGATTTCAGATTGGGTTGGCTACAGGTATTTGTGGTTATCGCCAGTGGAACACTCACGCAGTCCCTGGCGATTTTAAAATTTCGGCTTTCTTGGACGACCCTTCGAAGTGCTTTAATTTCGAGTTTGGGTCTTTTAATGCTTTTTCGAACCCAATCCTACCTTCTTCTTGGTGCGGCTAGTTCTCTGGCGATTTTAAGTAAGTTTGTGTTCCGCTATCGCGGCAAACATTTTTTTAATCCCACCAACTTTGCACTGTGTTTTTTTTTACTGACATCATCTGCGGTGTGGATCTCTCCAGCTCAATGGGGTGAGGAGTTTCTGGTCTTTGCATGGATTGGGCTTTTGGGTATTTTAGTCAGTCACCGAGCGCTGAGAAATGACATTAGCTATTCTTTTTTAGGATGGTATCTTTTGTTTCTTTTTATCCGAGTTTTGTATTTGGGACAGCCCTACACCGTATTTTTTCACCAGTTGAAAAGTGGTTCTCTAATTCTTTTTGCCTTTTTTATGATCTCAGATCCCAAATCAACTCCAGATAATCGCTGGGGAAGAATTATTTTTGCGGGAGCGGTTGCGGCACTTACCTATGTGATCAAGTTTCAACTGTATAATCCTAATGCGTTAGTCCTGGCGCTTTTTTTCTTATCGCCCCTGACCCCATTAATTGATAAATTACTTCCAGCTAAAAGATTTGAATGGCCCACGGAAAAAAACGGAGAAAAAAATCATGCGTCAAATTTTTATAATAATATTTATTCTCGGATCTCAAGCGTGGGGGTTTTGCGGTTTTTATGTCGCCAAGGCCGATAGCTCTCTTTACAATAAAGCCTCTCAAGTGGTTCTTGTTAGACACGACAACAAAACCGCCCTTACTATGTTTAGCGATTATCAAGGGGAGATGAAGGACTTTGCTTTAGTGGTTCCTGTACCAGAGGTTTTAACTCGAGAGCAAATTAACGTAGCAGATAGATCTATTATCGAGAGAGTGGATGCCTTTTCTGCTCCGAGACTCGTTGAGTATTTTGATCCCAATCCCTGTGATCCGCCCATGGTTTATGGAGTGAGAGCGATGAAGGGGTCGATGTTATCCTCGGCAGGAGGAGAGCCGACCTCCAATAAAACTTTAGGAGTCACCATTGAGGCGCAATATACGGTAGGTGAGTATGACATTTTAATTTTAGGGGCCAAAGAGTCTTTAGGTTTAGAAAAGTGGCTTACCGAAAATGGATACAAACTTCCCAAAGGGGCTTCGAAAGCTATCGAACCCTATATTAAACAGAACCTTAAATTTTTTGTAGCGAAAGTGAACTTAGCAGAGCAGGTAAAAACGGGATTTCAATATTTGAGACCGATTCAGTTTGCCTATGAATCGCCCAAGTTTATGTTGCCCATTCGCTTGGGAATGGTGAACTCTGATGGCCCGCAGGACATGTTGGTTTATGCCATTACGAAAAAGGGAAGGGTGGAAACTACTAATTATCGAACGGTCAAACTTCCTACCGGAATGGATGTTCCACTCTATGTGAAAAGTAGATTTTCAGATTTTTATCGAGCCATGTTTGAGGTGGCACATAAGAAGGAAAATAAAAAAGTAGTGTTTTTAGAGTATGCCTGGAATATGGGGTGGTGTGATCCCTGTGCTGCAGATCCCTTAACGCAAGAGGAGTTAAAAAAACTGGGAGTCTTTTGGACAGAACCCACCTTTAATTTAAAGTCTCCTAAAGTACGTCCCGGAATTTTCCCACCCATACAGATACAACCAGAGGCATATATCACCAGACTCCATGTGAAGTATGATTCGGAAAACTTTCCGGAGGATCTTTTCTTTCAAGAGACTAGTGATAGTGAAAACTTTCAGGGGCGATATGTTTTGCGTCATTCTTGGGCAGGTGAAATGAAATGTGAGGCCGCAAAGGGTTATAAAAAAGAGCTTAAGTCGCGACGAGACAAAGAGGCCCAGGTCCTAGCACAACTGACTCAATGGAAACTCGAGGAGATTTATAAAGAGATGGGAAAATCTACCGAAATAGAACTTTCGAATTTCAATGAATCTTCCGAAAAGTCTTCCGAGAAGAAGTGGTATCAAAACATCTTCAAATGAGATCTTGGTTATGGGGAATAAAATAGGAACTGTAGGGATCATCGGACTGGGCCGAATGGGCCGATGTATGGTGAAGGGTTTAATCCAAGCAGGCACTCTTAAAAACACAGAGATATTTTTTACAACGAAACACCCAGAAACCGCCGCACTAGTAGCAAAGGAACTAAGCGTCAAGGCCTGTAAAAATAATTTAGAATTGATTGAAAAAAGCGAGATTATTGTGGTGGCTGTGAAGCCGCAAAACTGCGCTGAAGTTTTAGAGGAGATTGGCGGGAAAATTACAAAGGGCAAAACGGTGGTTTCCATAGTTGCTAGTATTTCTACTGAGCAAATTGAAGGAAAACTTCCTAAGGGTGTGGCAGTCATTCGTGCCATGCCGAACACTCCAGCCTTTGTGGGTGCAGGGATGACCGCCTGGTGTGCCGGAGTCAGCGCTTTCGAAAAAGATTGGAGCCGCGCCATGGCATTGTTTGAGCCATTGGGGAAGGTGGCTAGAGTTGATGAAAAACATATGAATGCAGTCACGGGATTAAGTGGTTGTGGTCCGGCCTATATTTATGTGGTTTTAGAATCATTAACAGATGCAGGAATTAAAATTGGTTTACCGCGAGAATTAGCAACCTTGCTTGCCGGACAAACTGTTCTTGGTGCTGCAAGTATGTTATTAGCGACGGGGCGGCATCCCGCAGCACTAAAAGATGAGGTGACGACTCCCGCAGGTTGTACGATTGATGGTTTGTTGGAGTTAGAAGAGGGAAGGTTAAGAGTCACTCTAATTAAGGCCGTAGTGCAAGCGACCAAACGAGCAAAGGCATTAGCGAAACAGGTAAAGGTATAGAGGTAACAAAATGGCAAATGACACAAAAGTAATTTTAAAATTTGATGGAAAAGAATATGAGCTTCCTCTTGTGGAGGGATCAGAAAAAGAAAGAGCTATCGACATTACTACGCTGAGAGCACAAACGGGTCTTGTGACTTTAGATGCGGGTTATATGAATACGGGTGCCTGTCAAAGTAGTGTGACTTTTCTTGATGGCGAGAAGGGTATTTTAAGATATCGAGGGTATCCCATTGAACAATTGGCAGAGAAATCTACCTTTGTGGAGGTTTGTCATCTACTGATCTACGGAAAACTTCCTACACAGAAAGAGTTGGAACGATTTCGCACAAGTTTAACTCGTCATACTATGTTGCATGAAGACATGAAGCGTTTTTATGATGGATTTCCCAGAGACGCGCATCCGATGGCGACGCTATCATCTGCTGTAAGTACCCTATCCACATTTTATCAAGGCTCGTCGAACTTTACAAAACCACTTGATATGGAGTTGTCTATTTGGCGATTACTGGCAAAACTACCGACGATTGCAGCCTTTTCGTATAAAAAGTCTATTGGCCAACCGTTTATTTATCCCACTAATAGTTTGGACTATAGTTCTAATTTTTTAAAAATGATGTTTGCAGTTCCCGCAGAAGAGTATCGAGTGGAACCGGAGGTCGCCAAGGCGCTTGATCTGTTGTTAATTCTTCATGCCGATCACGAACAAAATTGTAGTACCTCTACGGTAAGGCTTGTGGGCAGTAGTCGTGCCAACCTTTACGCCTCTGTTTCAGCGGGCATCTCAGCTCTTTGGGGGCCATTGCATGGCGGAGCCAATCAAGAGGTGGTTCAAATTTTGAAAGAGATTAGGGATTCGGGAATGGACGTTAAAACCTATGTGAATCGGGTAAAGGATAAGGATTCTGGTTCGAGATTGATGGGGTTTGGCCATCGAGTGTATAAAAACTTTGATCCAAGAGCTAAAATTATTAAACGTAGTTGCGATGCTATTTTAAATAAACTTGGCATTCATGATCCCCTTCTCGATATTGCCAAGAGGCTTGAGGAGACTGCGTTGAGCGATGACTACTTTGTATCTCGGAAGCTTTACCCTAACGTCGATTTCTATAGTGGAATTATTTATCGGGCGATAGGAATTCCGACCAATATGTTTACTGTGATGTTCGCTATTGGCCGTCTTCCTGGGTGGATTGCACAATGGAAAGAGATGTTAGATTCTCCAAATGCAAAAATTGGGCGACCACGTCAAATCTATACGGGACCCGAGGAGAGAAATTACGTTCCTATTCATGATCGACGAGCGTAGTTTGCAAAAATTGAATTCGTCCCGTAGAATCTGATCTATCGTGGCGAAACAAAAAATTACATCTAGTAGTACGGCCGAGTATTTTTCAAAGAATCTACAGCAGGTAGGGTTTTCCTCTCCTACTAAAGCGGTTCTCACCACACTTAAAGAAGCGATTGATAATTCTTTAGATGCTTGTGAAGATGAGGGAATTCTTCCTGAGCTTTATATTGAAGTAGAAAAAGTGGGTTCGGGAACTATTAAGAATACCGACCTTGTTAGAATTAAGGTTGAGGATAATGGCCCGGGACTTAATATTGAAGATGTTCCCAAGGTGTTTGGAGAGTATTTAGCCTCCTCTAAATTTGGTCGTGGGAGATGTTCTAGGGGCCAACAGGGGATTGGAATTTCTGCGGCTACGACCTGGGCCCAACTTACGAGTGCGAAGGGTGCTAGGGTTATTACTAAAACCAAAGCGATGCGGCAGGCCGTTTCCTGTCTTGTGGAAGTGGACGTTAAAAATAATAAGGGCAACATAAAGGATAAAAAAGCGATCAATTGGGATCGGCCTCATGGTGTGAGTGTAGAGTTTGTTTTAGACGGAAGAATTCAGCTTCAGGGAGAGGGCGGGTTAATTACCTACTTAACGGGAACTGCCCTAGTGAATCCACATTTAAATTTACATTATAAACTTTTAGATCAACCCAAGGTGAAGGTTCCTCGTGTCTCGGAGAAAAGTCCGGATGTCCCTTTGGCGGTCGAGCCACATCCGCATACGATGAAGCTTGGGGAATTTATTGCTCACTCCCATTTGTTTGGCAAATCAACTATTTCAACTTTTTTGAAAAAAGGATTTTCTAGAATCTCCGACTCCACATTTCAGATTCTTGTGAAAAATGGCCTTGAGAAGAAATTGTTAAATCAGGCGGTAGATAAAACTACCGATGTTCAATTTAAGGCTGTCTTTAGTGCGCTTCATAAGACGGAGTTGATGGCACCGAGTACTCGTTCGGTGATGATTATTGGTGAAGAAACCTTTTCAAAAAGCATTCGGCGGTTAGGAGAGGTCGATTTCTTTGCTGTTGTTACAAGAAAACCGACCATCTGCGATTTCAAACCTGTCGTGGTCGAGGTGGCTATTGCGAGATTAAAAACGGCAATAAAAGTTGATGGAGATGATAGTCCTCCGTCCCAGGTTTTGCGATTTGCTAATCGGGTGCCTTTGCAATTTGATAAGTCGGCCTGTGCGATGGTGAAGGCGATAGAGACGGTGAATTGGAGAACCTATGGCATCTCCCAGCCCAAGGGAAGTTTGCCGTTGGGGCCCTATGTGATTGCGGTCAGTTTGGTGTCCCCTTTTATTAAGTTTAAAAATGCATCTAAAGAGACGGTAGATGCGAGTGATGAACTTGTAGAGGAGATTCGGCGCACATTAATACAAGCGGGCCAGAGATTATCTAGACACATTCGCAAAGAACATAGGGAGGCCGATCTCGAGGAGAAGATAAGACACATTGAACAGTTTTGCCCTATTTTAGTCGATTGTTTGTGTCGAATCACAAAGGCGCCTGAAAAACGTAAGAGGGCTGCAACCGAGGGGCTGTTAAAACTTTTGGGGCGAGATGTGACTGCGGCGAAAAAACATTTGGATGAGGCGGTAAAGCATCACAAAGAGGCTCATGCTAAGGGGAAAATTCAAATTATAGAAAAAGTGAAGGCAGGAGACGAGAAGGCAGGAGACGAGAAGGCAGAGGAGGATTTGAAGCCATCTCACCCGGAGAATTCGGAAGGTATTGATGAGAGTGATGAGCCGAAGGTGAAGGCGAAGAGCGTGGGCGGCGAAAAGGGGAAGGCAAAGAAAAAGGCCGATAGCAAAACCAAGGAAAAAGTGAAAGAGAAGACAGTATGAGAGATGACGATATTCCAAAGCTTTCCAGGGAGCTTTGCAATAAAATGTTGGCCGATTTGGAGAATGCTAGACGGCCGGTGCTAGAGGCGATTAAGTGTTCGTTAGATAATTCTCGTTACAATCCTAAGGTAGGGTATTTGACTCCTGGGGATAAGAGGGTTCGTTCGGAATTAAATGTGGCATCGGTGCAGAAGATGTCGCGGTCTATTTTTATTTTAGAAATTCTTTTAAGAAATATTGAAACTGGCGCGGTGAATACGAAGCGTGAGTTGTATTATATTGCCAAGGGTGAAGTGAAGCACTCGCCGGAATTAGGTGCTTTAGATTTCACAGATCAATCGGAGAGTGATTCTATCATCGATTTTATTTGTGAGATGATGGAGTGTTATCGCGAAGACTTAAATTGTTATGCGAATGATCGCGGTGGGCAGACCTATTCTAATCAGTTGGTGGTGACGGAGTTGTTATCGGATGGGACAAAGGCGGTGGTAGATCTTAGTAGTCTGGGGACCTCTCCATTTCAGCCAAAGAATAGACCTCAAAGTTTGACATTAAAGGCAAAAAAGAAAATCGATTTTTGTTTGGTGGTTGAGTCTGAAGGTACGGCTAATACGTTTGTGACGAATGGATTTTGTAAAAGAAACAACTCAATATTGCTGGGTGCGCAGGGGGTGCCGAGTAATGCGGTGAGGGGTTGGTGCAAGCTTATTCAAGATCAGTTGAAGGTACCTATCTATTTTTTCGGAGATCTGGACGCGTATACCCTACAGAATATTTTCAGAACGCTTAAGGCGGGATCTGCGGCAAGTTTAATTCGTAATTCCGATTTCTCGGCACCCGATGTGAGGTTTTTGGGAGTGTTACCGGAGGATATCAAGAAGTATGACCTGACCGATTATCCGGTGAAGGAGAATGATATTCAAGAGGCTAGAGCGTTAAAGAAGGCATCGGATGCCCTGAAGAATGATCCTTTTTTCAGAGACAAGAAAAATAAGGGCCTATCTAGAATCTTGGAATGGTTGCTAAAAAACAAACGTCGTTGTGAGCAACAATCTTTTTTCACCGTAGATCCACGCGACCCCATTATGCCAGAAAAAATAATCGTAGAAAAAATAAAACGCGGCGACTTTATTTAATGGGGGACTTAATGGGGGACGGAGGTCGCAAAGCTACCTCCGTCCTCTTTTAAAAAAAGGAAACGCTCCCCCGTACTAGGCAAACGCCCCCCC
>JABMMY010000310.1 GCA_013205415.1 Deltaproteobacteria bacterium | reverse complement strand
GGACAAAACTTGCTAATAAGACGAACGATAAATTATATAAACTCCTGCTTCTTGAAAGAATGGATCAAGTAGCCGCACAGGACGTCACTGTAAACAAAAAACTTTATGACGACTTACAAACGGGGTGTTTGAGAGGGTGGACGCTTGTTAACAGAGACAAATTCGATGGGAGAGGTCGGTCGCGTAGGAGATTTAAATAAGGCCAGCAAAGGGTTTGACACGGGCTGTAGGAATCAATAGGATGCAACGGTTTAAACATAAGATTACTTAAGTAGAGGTTTCAAGTGAAAAGAACATATCAACCCAGTCGGATTAAGCGAAAAAGAACACACGGTTGGCTGAAGCGAATGAGCCGCAAAGATGGACGTGCGTTGTTAGCCAGACGTCGCCGTAAAGGTCGAAGAAGATTAGTTGTTTGCCTTGGTGGAAAATAGCATCGTTACGTTAGAAGAGAAGAGCACAGTAGGTTCTCGCTCTCAGAAACTTGCTAAAACAACCAGGTTAAAAAAGAAAAAAGACTTTCGATTTTCTCGTTTTGAGCGGGTAAAAACAGGGTTTTTCACCTTCGTTTTTACTCGAGAAGGCAAGGGGCGGTTGGGTCTGTCCCTATCCAAAAAGGTGCTAAAAAGTGCAGTGGCCCGAAATAGAATTCGGAGATTATTGCGAGAGGTTTTTCGAAAAAATCTTGATAGTTTTCAGGGTATTGACGTTAATGTCCTTGGGTTAAGTTCATTAACCACCCAATGGAAGAGATTGGGCCTTTTAGAGGTTTCAGAAGAGGTAAATGAGTTTATTAAATACATCGGCCGGCCTAAAAACATCAAATAAAAGTAGATACAGGAAATAATGTGAAAGAGGGCGTTCAGTTAATCTTTTGGGTGGTATCTAGAGGACTTCACCTGTTGTTTTCTTTCGGTGGTTGTTGTCGGTTTGAGCCCACCTGCCCCGTTTATTGTGGAGAGGCTTTGACAAAAAAGGGATTTTTGGTTGGGGGATGGCTGGGAATTAAGCGGCTTTTAAGTTGTCATTCCTTCGGGCCGCATGGTTTTGATTCGGTAGTTTAAAAGGGAAACATAAAATTATGGCATCCAAAACTTGGTTAGCGGTTTCATTAATGCTTTTAATTTGGTTGGGCTACATGAGATGGTTTGCACCCATTCCAACTCCTCCGGTTTCGACAGAGAGGGTTGAACAACTTACCGCGGTCGAGACCTCTAAGTCTGGGCTTACAGAAACTGGAGGGTCTCCGCAGCGGTCCCCGGTTGTAATGAAGGCATCAGATTTTTCTCCTATTGTTCAGGATCAACAGGGTATCCAAATAGTAACGCCAAGTATGGATTTATTGTTCTCCAATAATGGAGGCAAGATTATCACAGCAAAGCTTCCTAAATTTCATGAGACCATCGATAATAACTCCCCCTTAATCACCCTGGTTTCCCCAGAACAAACCTCCTTGGCCCTAGCGACTATTTTTACAGACCCAAATTTAGCAGAGTTTTCACGGGGGCGTTATGACGCCAAGCGCCTTGAAAATGTGGTTACCTTTTCTAAGGCCACTAAGACGGCGGTTGTTACCAAAGAATATCGTGTTTCAGAGGATTCAAATTTTGTTGACGCGAACTTTAATATTACCTTTCTAAAAGGGGCTCAAAAAGAGTGGGGAAATCTTTTAATTCCAGTGGGGACTAATGGAAGTGAGCCATTTGAGACCCAGCTTCCATTGAAGTCTTGGGAGCTTGTGGTTTATCAAAATGATGAGATCAAACGGGTTTCAATAGAAAAACTGAGAAAAGATGATGAATCGGTTCAACAGGGACATACCAACTGGGTGGCCTTTGGAAATCGATATTTCTCAAATGTCGTCATTAATCAAGAGAGTCAGATAAACCCAGATGTGGTGTACAAAAAGACCGAGAATTTTAATGGAGTCTATTTAAGATATCCGATTGTTTTAAAAAGGGATCAAACGGAACTTAAATTTGCACTGAGATTTTATGTGGGGCCTAAGGACTACAATGAACTCTCAAAGGTTCCAGGGCTTAAAAAGTTGATCGATTATGGAACCTTTGCAGTGGTAGCCTATCCTTTATTAGAGCTGCTTAGATTTTTTCATAAATTCATTCATAACTTCGGTGTCGCCATTATTCTTCTCACCGTGTTAGTGAGGGCGCTATTCTATCCACTATCTCAAAAAAGTATGAAGTCGATGAAGGCCATGCAAAAGCTTCAACCGCAAATTGCCGCGATTAAGGAAAAACATAAGGATGATCAGAAAAAACTAAATGAAGAGCAAATGGCCCTGTTTAAAGTACACAAGGTGAACCCAGCTGGGGGATGTTTGCCGATGCTAGTTCAATTGCCAGTTTTTATTGCGTTGTATGCGGTGCTTGGAAATTCTATAGAGCTGTTTCACGCGCCATTTTTTGGTTGGATTCAGGATTTATCTACTAAAGATCCCTTCTATATTTATCCCGTTTTAATGGGAGCGGCCATGTTCCTACAGCAAAAAATGACTCCAAGTGCTGGAATGGACCCGGCGCAGCAAAAAATGATGTATTTCATGCCGGTGATTTTTACCTTCATGATGATTAATTTACCCTCAGGACTCACCCTCTATATTTTTGTGAGTACACTTTTGGGTGTACTTCAACAGGGAGCTCTCAAAGATAAAAAGGGGTCCCTTCCGCAGCTGGCGTAGTTATGTTGCGTAAAAACCTAAGCTTAGAGGACACTATTTTTGCGGTTACCACGGGAACCCTTCCCTCTGCAGTGGCGATTGTAAAGTTGTGTGGAACCCAGGCATTTTACATTGCGGGTCGGTTGTTTTTCTCTAATGGCGAAACACTTTCTAAAAAGAGAGCTGTGTGGTTTGGCGAGCTTCGCGCGAGTACTCAGAAAAAAATTGATGACATTGTACTGATTAGTTTTGTGGCACCCCACTCCCATTCTGGCGATGATACGATAGAGTTTCACTGTCACGGATCTATTGCCGTGGTACATGCCCTAGAGAAGGAGCTATTACTTCATTTGGCTCGACCTGCTGAAAAAGGGGAGTTTTCATATAGGGCAATGTTGAATGGAAAGCAGACGACAGCAGAACTAGAGAACCTAGCCGATGTATTTAAGGCCGTTCATACCGCAGATCTAGAGGCCATCTATTCTAGAAAAGATGGAGGATTAGAAAAGAAGATTGGTAGTTTGAGATCTAAATTAATTGGACTCCAGGCCATATTAGATACCGCAGTAGATTTTTCTGAGGAATACGCCACCGTTTCTGAACACTCATTGGGCATCATTGATCAGATTACTCGCGAGTGCTCAGAGGTTACTCAGAGATACTCACGCTTTAGGGGTGGAAATACCCTTCCAAAACTGGTGTTGGTGGGTCGTCCTAACGCGGGAAAGTCGTCATTATTTAATTCTATATTGGGAAGGTATCGGGCTATCGTCTCCGAAGAGCCGGGAACCACTCGAGATGTGATCGAGGAAACATTCGAAATTCTAGATCGCCCATGGACCGTAGTGGATACCGCCGGAATCAGATCGACCGTTAATACCATTGAGAAGGAGGGAATTGAATTGGGTGCCGCCTTTTTGGCCTCTGCCTCGATGTGGATCTTAGTAGTCGATGGAACGGAAGGGATCACCGAGAAGGAAAAAGAACTTTTAAAAAAATATGCTGAGACCCCCCATTTTATTCTCTGGAACAAGAAAGACCTCTCTGAGTGGCGGCCAGTTTCTAAAGAACTGGAAGCGATTACAGTGTCGGGTTCCGTATTTTCTAATATAGAGATGGAGGCCTTTTGGCAAAAGCTAGAAGGCCGGAGTGAAAAGATTATTTTAGGTCAAAGTGGGCCTATTCCTACTGCCGTACAGGCAAGTCGCCTGGAAGGGGTTTTGCTTTTGTTAAATGAAATGAGAGAGACGGTGCTTCTTGGCCTTCCACCTGAAATCTTATCGGAAAAAAACCGAAATATTATGGTACAGATTGAAAATGTGGTAGGGAAGGTCGATGTTGATGAGGTTTTAGGTCGGATTTTCTCCGATTTTTGCATTGGGAAGTAATAAATTGTTCCACGTGAAACATTTTGATGTGGTTGTGATTGGTGGCGG
>JABMMY010000309.1 GCA_013205415.1 Deltaproteobacteria bacterium | reverse complement strand
CTGATGGCGCCGTTCGGCTCGCACCGTGGGGTCTGCAGTCACGTAAAACTTATAATCAACATCGGGGAAAACCACAGTCCCAATATCTCGTCCCTCAACAATCACAGGACATGACCTGGCCCAGCTCTGTGCCAACTCTCTTTGCCGAACCGTTAAAATTTGACGAACCCCTTTATAGGCACTTATCTTTGAGGCCAATCCACTCACTTGTTGAGTTCTTAATCGCTGACCCATCTCCTCACCATTGACTATTAAAGATTGATTTTTAACGTCATAATCAAAGTTAATTGAGCGAGCAATTTTAGCTAAACCGATTTCGGTGGAAATGTTTTCTTTCACGCCAAAATAGGCAACACTTCGATACATCGCTCCTGTATCAAGTAATCGTCCTTGTAAATTAAGCGCCAATTGACGACTAACGGTAGACTTCCCAGCGCCCGCAGGCCCATCGATGGCAACAATATAACCCGGTTTATTTTTTTTTATCATTTACAGTTAACTCCCACAGCTTCGCCCATTTCAAAAACACCGAATACGCTGCCGATACCGAAATAAAAAAACCACGGTAGCCATCTAAAAATCCTAACTTCAATAAATAGGTCTCTATAAACTTAGAAATTGGCTTCAAAATAAGCCGACAAACAGAAAAAGAATGGTTCGAATCACGGAGAGCCTTTGCCCCCAAACTTGAATAGAGATTATTTCTTTCTACCTGATCACAAAAACTATCAAAAGAATAATGAATGAGATCATTTTTTAGTTTTCCAACCAATCCGAGGGTTCTCCAAGACTCGTGAACTGCGCCACCTTCCCATGAGCCTTCACTTTTTTTATATAATCGAATTAAGCGATTCGGATACCAGCCACCATATCGTATCCACTCACCTGAGTGCATCGTTCGTCTCGCAACCAGAAAGGCTGCTTCCTGATAGCATTCCTTAATAGTACGCTGGATCTCCTGCTGTAATTCTTTCGAAACCTCTTCATCAGCATCTAAAGACAAAACCCAATCATGCTTCGCCAGCCCTGTTGCATAGGCCTTTTGATCTACGTACCCAGTCCACGCTCTCAGAAAAACCTTGGGGGTGAAATTTTTTGCCTTCGCAATAGTGGTATCTGTGCTATGAGAATCCACCACTATTACCTCATCACAAAATGAAAGAGAGGCCAAACATCTTTCAATGTTTTTCTCTTCATTCTTAGTTATAACCACTCCAGATAGCTTCACTAATGTTCCCTAATTGAGCTCAACACCCCATATAGGGAGCCGATTTTAATTTTTGCATCGAACTTAACAAGATGTTTTTTAGAGTCATCACTCAACCACATATAAACATCACCCATTGGCTTTAAAACATTGTTTAAGGAAACCTTCACAAGAATCTTCCAACACTGAAAAGCGCCCACCCTACTTGTCACCAGTTCATTTGCGACTGGCGTAAGTTCCACATTCCAATTCTGGCCATTTTCATAAACAACAAACATCTGCTTTTCATTGAGTTTATAATTTAAGTACCTCGCGTAGTAAATTGCACTCCAAAGATCCTTGGCCTGAGGAACTAAAGTATCGACGCGGTCTACATCTAAATTTCCCCAGCGTTCCGAAATTCTTTTAGCCCAATAAAAGGCCTTTCCATTCGCATGATCAAAGGACACACGAGTCTCTTTGTTTTGTTTTGACTCTACCATGTGAAGAAGAAATTTATAGGGCAAGAGGGCCTGGCGATCTACAAAGGACTCGGCCGTATTTTCTACGTGATAGATCGCATCTACAATTTTTGACGACAAAACATTTCCCCAGAGCTGAAACGTGGCCCGACCGTTGATAACTGGGCCCTCCCTAACCTCTAAAATGGCCTTTCCAGCGGGAATGGCTAGCCATCTCAAATCCATCTCAACCCGTTCTCCAACTTCAAATGGAATTTTATCCGACGGAATGACATGAAAAGCTGACGAGTTATCGAGGGCAAGTGTCGTTTCTGGGGGTTCTTTTCGTTTGGGTAATGAACTTTCCGTAACCTGGGCCTTCTGTTTTTTAATGGGTGTTTTTGCTTTTGGAACAATCACCGTCGATTGATTTAACATTTCATCATCAATATCCAAGGGCAGTGCGCTTTGAAAAATGGGAGCAGAAATCTGAGGGTCGGGTGGCAATACAATTCCTGTGGGGCTGCTAGGTTGACTGGAACAGGCTGCTAAAAAAAATAACATGGGAATAAAAACCAATTTTAAAGAGTTTGTCTTAAGTACCCATCTAGAGGTGCCACTAAACTCTTTCCATCGGCGGTGTAGCCACAACCACTGCTCCGGGTGTTGTCTAATCATTTTTTCCATTACGTCATTATAAATTTGTGTTCTCTGATAAATTCTAGTGTCTCTGTCTTCAGACAAATTTCCGTATTCAACTTGGGGCTCTATGACTGTGCAGATTCTACCCTGTAGATCTCTATAATTGTAGGCGGGAAAGACCGGTATATCCCTTTTTTCACAAAAGAGAGCCAGCCCCGCTGCTGTTCCAGCCTCTCTTCCAAAAAAAGAAACGGGAACTCCAATAGGAGGGCCCATAAATTGGTCAAGAATAAAAACTGTGAATCGACCGGAATTAATGGACCTAAAAATTTCCTTCACTGTTTGAGTTTCAAAAAAAACTCCCACTCCAAAACGATTGCGATACCAATCAAGAAATTTTTGGCCCATGGCACTTTTTGATTGTTTTACTACAATATCTAGCGCAAGTCCGTGCACGGCAACTGTGGATGCAGCCAATTCCCAACTTCCAAGGTGAGTGGCCAAGATCACGCCCCCTCGATTTTCTAGCGCCAACAACTTTAGATGCTCTTCCCCCTTTAAGAATGTTTTCTTTAGGTACTGGGCTCGACTCCATGTAATTGACCGTAATATCTCAAACAGTGTCCTGCCATAATGTTGATAATTTAAAAGCGCTAACGCCTGAATTTCATCTTCTGTTTTTTCGGAATTAAAGGCTAATTGAAGATTGCTGTCTACAATAGTCCTTCTAAATCTAATGACTGCGTAAAAAACCCATCCCAACAAATCACTAACTAAATTAGTTAGTGCGATGGGAATGCCATTCAAAAACAAAGAAACTATTTTCAACACCAATATCAAAGCTTCTATCCTTTAACTTTTGCTTCTAACCAAATCCAAAAGGAATCGGGCAGATCATATCCCACTCTTAAGCTAATCACCTTTTCAGATTTCGGCTTAAATAATTCATAAACTTTATACCAATCTTTATCTGTGGTCACAAACCCGAAAGCACCCGCCCTATTTTTCTCGCTAATAAGCCACTCAATATCCGATTCTACATAACGATGATGGTCAGGATAAGATTGAATGTGTTCTACTGAGGGAGAATATTCACTAAGCGTTTTCACGAATCGTTCCGGTGATGCAATACCACTAAAAGAAACCCAGTTTTTTAAGGAATCAAACTCAAAATCGCTAGGACCTTCAAAAAACCCATCCACCTTCGAATGGGCTACAAAACAGGGGAGTTTTGGGAATTCGTTTTGAATGACATTTTGCCACACCTCCAGGTTTTTATTTTGTGATCCCGGGGTCAAAACGACAGCGTCGGCGTGATCTAAAGCCTTAAATGACTCTCTCAATCCTCCAAGAGGCAAGCAAAAACTCCCCGCAACCTCTTTGTCGGTATTAATGCAGATGATATCTACATCTCGCCCCAGGGCCAAATGCTGAAACCCATCATCTAAAATAACTAAGCTATTGGGATATTGTTTCTCAATTCTCTTGACGCCGGCAACTCGCTTTTTGGAAATAAAAACAGGGCCTGCTTGTTGTTGAGACAACATCCAGGGCTCGTCTCCATAAAGCAACGAGCCGTTTGGCATTAAACGATCAGTCTCGGCACCCTCAGATGAGAGGGTTCCTAGATAACCTCTAGATAAAATCACTGGAGACCTTAACTGAAATCTTTTTGAGATCGCTGCCACTAACGGAGTTTTACCAGACCCGCCGCTATGGAGATTCCCTACACAGATTATTTTTAAGGTCGCCCGGTATTGCCTACTAGAAACATAATATGATCGTCTGGCTCGCATGAACAGCGCCCAAGCACAGGACAGGGGAAGGCCAAATACCCAAAATATTTTAGTGGGTAGCGATTGCATCCCCACCTAAATTCTCCGGACCCTGCGTGGTCTTTGAGTTTATAAACTGTTGAATAGTTTCTGCCGCCAGAATATTAGCTCCCACATCGCCAAGCTTAGCTCGACAAGATTGTAGATTCACAGCCTGTTCTCCTCGATATTTATTGTCCTCAATGAGTTTTATCACCTCTTGAAAAAGAGTTTTGGGGTCTGCTTTTTTCTGAAAAAACTCTTTTATTATCTCTCGCTGGAGCAAAATATTAGGCATTCCAATAAAGCTGCGGTACTTCATTAGGTTTTGATAAATCCAGGCACTTGATTTTGAAACTTTATAAAACAACAAAAAGGGGGTGCCAATTAAGGCTGTTTCTAGGGTAGCCGTTCCACTTGCAACGACCGCTATGTCGGCCCAGTTTAACACCTCGTGAGAATGTCCCGTTTCAAAAACGACTCCTGACGAAATGTATTGTTCAACGAAACTTTGATTGAGTGTAGATGCGATTGGAACCTTTATTTCTGCTTGAGGATACCTTTCGCGAATCCGGTGAATTAGATCCGATAATAGGGCCCCATGAAATCTTACCTCACTTTTTCGGCTCCCAGGTAATATCGCAATTCTTGGGTGTCCAAGGACTTCGGATTGCGGTCGATAATTAACCCGAGGATGAATCGTTTCTAACAGTGGGTGCCCGACAAAAACAACATCAACCCCTTCTTTGGCATAAAAATCTTTTTCAAAAGGAAATACTACCAACATCAGATCAACATCTCTTTTAATTTGATGAATTCGATATTTTCTCCACGCCCAAACTTGAGGAGAAATATAATAAATAACCGGAACACCTAATTTTTTTAATTTTTTGGCAACCCTCAAATTAAAGTCTGGCAAATCTAGAAGGACTGCATAATCGGGTGGGTTTTTTTCTAGATAACGAATAACCTTTCGATACCCTCCGATAACCTCTGTCAAACGATCCCACCAATCGGAGATTCCAACCACATTAAGTTTTTCTGAGTCTAAGATCACATCCATGCCCGCTTTTTTTAAAGCGGCACCGCCAACGCCTATACATTTTAAATCTGGGTTTTGTTTTTGCAATTCTTTAAGCAGGCTGGCCGCGTGCATGTCGGCAGAGGCCTCGCCTGCAACCATAAACAAACACAGACTCATTTTAGTTCTCTCTCACTGTTCGTGAAGACTGGAGTGATTTATGGGGCGAAAATAAAACAGGAGACCCTGTGGTGGCCTCTTTAATTTTATTAACTACAGAGATCACTCTAACGCTATCTTTGGCAGTGACTTTTGAAAAAGCCCTTCCCTGAATAGAGGCTATAAAATGACTGGATTGCGCCTGCAGCGCATCAAAAGCTAACCCATGAATAGACGAGTTATGATTTCCCGATTTTGAGGCAATAAATTTAGAATTGGAAACAAAATCTAGTTCACAAAAATAATTTCCAGATACCGCCTGTAGGGTTCTCACTAATTTAGGGGCGACACGACTAGCGGTTAAGGTAGCACTTCTACCGCTAGAAAATTCTAACCTGGCCTTCACAAAATCTAAATAATCGGTGACAATAGAAAATCCTTCAGCTTGCACCGCAATAGGATCCTCTTGAATTAGGGATAGGATTAAATCAATATCATGAATCATCAGATCGCTAATCACATCAACAGCGACCTCTCTACCTACCACGGTGGAAAGCCGGAGAGAATCTAACGTCGAATCGATAGGAAGTGGGTTGCCCCCCAGAAGAGCCTCGAGACGAAAGCGCTCTAAAAATCCGACCTGGCAAACCAATCGATTTTTAAGTGCCAGGTGTTCTAATAAAATAGCCTCCTCATGAGTTTCACAAAAAGGCTTTTCAATAAGAACATGGCACCCTAATTCCATTGCCATTTTAGCTATCGAAAAATGGGTCGGGGTGGGGCTGGCGATAATTAAAGCGTCTGCTAAAAAAATTAGCTCCGGGATTGATGAGATTGCCTTTACCTTATTTTTTGCCTCTATCTCCTTGGCACGATCTAAATGGGGCTCGAAAACCCCTACCAACTCCACCTCTGGCATCTCTTGGAACTTAGAAAGGTGTAGAG
>JABMMY010000308.1 GCA_013205415.1 Deltaproteobacteria bacterium | reverse complement strand
CCTTTAGCATCGCCTCCGTGCTTTTTCCTCCCGTGCTTTTTCCTCCCGTGCTTTTTCCTCCCGTGCTTTTTCCTCCCGTTCCTAGCTCTGCCCAAGCCTCTTGCAAAATCTTAATGCTTTAGCTCATGAAAGAGGTCTACTGACATCACACCCTCTAGATGTTACTATTTTTTTCAAATGCAACCATCACCTATTCAATTAAAGGACATCCAAGAGGCGGAACACCGGATAGCTCCTTATATTAGAAATACACCCTTGATTCGATTCGATTATTTAAGTCGAGTCATGCAAAAAAATATTTTTTTGAAATGCGAAACTCTCCAGATCACCGGATCCTTTAAAATCAGAGGGGCGGCCAATTGTATTTTAGAAAACTTAGCTCAGGCTAAAAAATCGGGAGTCGTAGCTGCGAGTGCAGGAAATCATGCCCAGGGAGTCGCAGCGATTTGTCATCAGTTAGGAATTAAGGCTACGATCGTAATGCCAGAAATGACTCCAGCTATTAAAGTACAAAACACCTTAGATTGGGGAGCTGAGGTAGAACTTGTCGGTAAAGTTTACGATGACTCCTACGAACATGCGATGAAGCTCTCCCTGGAGAGGGGCTTTTTATTTGTTCATCCCTTTAAAGATCCTAAGGTGATGGCAGGGCAAGGAACTATTGGATTAGAATTGGCTGCGAACCCTCTTTTTCAGACGACAGAGGCTGTGATTGTATGTGTGGGTGGAGGCGGAATCGCAACGGGTATTGGAACGGCGTTAAAGGCGCTAAAGCCCGGCATTAAAGTTTATGGCGTTACAGCCGCGAATGCTCCAGCCGCCTATAAATCCTTTAAGACCGGAATTGCCGCAAAAGAGATGCCTAAATTTACCTTAGCTGAAGGGGTTGCTACTAAGGGTCCGGATAGTTTCATGCTCGAGGCATTAAAGGCTTCTGTCGACGATATTTTTTCTATTTCGGAAGAATCGATTGCTCATGCTGTGGCACTCGTCGCTGAACATGGCAAATTGGTAGCTGAAGGGGCAGGGGCTCTTTCGGTGGCTGCAATTTGTGACGGATTGATTCCAGAAAAAAATATTACAGCTATTCTTTCGGGTGGCAATATCGATCTTCCTGCACTTTCGATGGTGTTACAGCGAGGTCTTGTGGAACAGAGTCGACTTATTCGTTTAATAATTACTGTGATCGATAGGCCTGGTGGGCTTAATGCCCTCACTCAAGTTTTGGCAGAATCGGGTGCTAATATTTCTCAGATCTATCACCAACGAGCGACTCTCCATACGCAGATCGGCGAGACGGAGGTCGAGGCCGACATCGAAACTCGTGGAGTGAAACATACCCAAGATATTATCGAACTTCTAAATAGTCGGGGATTTAAAGTTAATCGTGTGTCGTAGGTTTTATTTAAGAGGCCGCAGTTCTATTTATTTTTTTAGTTTAGTTTCTTGGTACCTTCTTTTTTCGTGCCGTACCTTCGCCGGCTCACTTAGTGTTGAAGGGCGATATGAATTACAAAATACCGCTAGAGACCTCACTACGATTAGCACTTTTTATAATAGCAATCCTCTGGGGGGAATTTATTTTCAAACAGGATTGAGACTATCGGCCTCTCTAAAAGATCTGGAGACGCTGGGGTATGAGGCCATGGCTTCGGTGCCCTGGTTCTCTTTTCTTGAAACCTCATTGCGACTATCTGAAGAGAGCTGGCTTAATTCCACTACCGAGCAAACTCATCTGCTTTTTTTAACCACATTAAAAGCGAAACCTATTCGCCAGTGGGAACTATTTTTTTCTGGGGGCTGGTACCGCCGGTTTGTAAGATTAACTAAAACCTACCTACTACCCGCCTTAATTGGGCCCAGTTACACCGAACATGATTTTGCCGTGGCCTTAGGAACCAAGATCCTATTTTCATCTAAACTGTCTACCCTTTTTAAGGTGGCTACCTTCGAAGAGCTTTCAGTTTACAATCTCAATAATCCCTTTTTGCAGGGTGAGTTCTCCTACCAACCGGTAGCGCAAGATTGGGAACTTTCTCTCCTATTTAGGTATCGTTTACTTTTAGGGTTTGGTCGAATGGACAGTTTGACGACGGGAGTTAGTTATCGAAAGGCTCTTCCTTAACTCAAGAAGATCCAGAAATTATGTTTACCGATAGCTCACCACGCTCAGGTAAGCAGTCACCGTAGATTCTCTATTGTGAACTAGAAAACTAAAGGATCCGTCATCTTCAAGCGGAACTTCGGCTATGTTGGTGTCCTGGGTATTGTTGCTGGAAAAGGTAACGAGCAGAGGGAAAATATTTGGTTCCATGATTTGTGAACTAACGAAGAGACTGTCACAAATGAATTGCAGCGGATGGCGCGCCCGGATATTCCATTTGTTGATTTGGATAACGATGTAGTTAAAGCGTTTGCAAACTCTGGCCAGGCGACATACTCAAACCGTTTTCCCAATCGGTACTAGTAACTTTCTGTCATTAATCACTTCGGCAGCAGAGCCTAGATGCGCAAAGACAACCTTTGATCGGGCATACCGTTTAAGAAAACTGTCTGCGGCCGAAATTTCAACTCGCGAGGGTAGTTCATTTTCGATGGGAATAACTCCTAGAAAAAACTCTTTCATTTGCAAAGCCAAAGGGACGACTACGCCTCCCCGAGTGCGGTATTGAAAAAAACGAAAGGGCGCTGCTGAGCTGTAACTGAGTTCACCTCGAATGTGGATCATTAAGAATTGGGCTATTTGTTCTGTCACACTAAGAGGAGTCGATCGAACGAAGGCGCACTCACTCATGTCTTCGAAATAATGTAGGGGGCCCGAATAATCACCTTCTACTAGCACAGTCCTTATGAGGAATGCGCCTTCCATTCCATAAACTAATTTCTTGAGTGTAGGAATCGATATTTCAGTCAGCTTTTTTAAATGACTCCAACTAAAGAGCTCACCCTGCTGATCGGCCAGCGCCTGTAATAGGCGACGTATTTGTGGGTATGCAGCATGGGTTGATACGATTTTTCTTAAGTCTCTATCCAAAATTGTTTCTATTTGCGTATCTAGTTTTCTTTCACGAAAAGAGGGATCTCGAATGAAGCAAATTCCGGGCAGCCCTCCCTGTTCAAAGTATTTAGTTATACTCGATCGTTTTCGATTCTTTGGAAAAAGCCTCAGGAAGGATTCAGTGAAAGAATCTGTGGTGAGGGCTTTAGTCCAAAACTGAGGAATTTCGGTTGGCTCAAGTTCGGAGAGTAAAAGTGGTAATAGTTCAAGCGTGATAATTCTTCCCGTTAAGGATTCTTGAATCGCTTTCCGCGAAGTAAAGCGTACCGAGCCACTCAAGATGAATTGGCCTGGTTTTTTATGTTTTCGAACCCAGTCCTTCAAGGCAGGGAAGAGGTCTGGAGCAAGTTGGCACTCGTCGATCGCTACGTGGGTTCCGGCACACTGTGCAATAAAATGATCGGGATTCTGCTGCGCTTCCAGTAAAGCCTTTGAGCTATCTAACGTATGGTACTCCTGACATAGTAGCTCAAGAAGAGTGGTTTTTCCTACTTGTCGGTGCCCAATCACCCCGACTAAAGGGCTTAGGCCCATGAGTCGTTTCAGGATCTTCTCTAAATGGCGTTTTCGTAGATGTGGCATGATTTTACTAGTGTTTCATAGAATGCAATTTCAGTAAACTAGATTACCATTTACGCATAGTATGTAATTTCGGTAAACTTTAGGCGAGAGACTAAATTCTGTCAAAATCGTACACACTTTGGGTGTGGAAAAACAAAAATAGTTAAGGCGTTGCGGTTTATTGCGTCTGCAGGATTAACATTGTAGGTTTCACCTTAAGAAAGAAACAGGCCCTTATGTGGGTTCGTGATACTTGCATGTAGCCAAAAGTAGCCACACTCAAGAACTGCTGTGAAATGTCAGAGAACAATGTAGTTGTCAAATTTGACAACATTTGCTAGAATCTATCCGATGGAACGACGTGAGTACGATATCAATATAATGGTCAATAATCGGTGGGTCTACAAAGTAGTGATTGATCCGCATTATGAGCTGAAGCATCAGGATTCAGTCAGCGACAAGACTATCATTGAGTTGGTTAAACTCATGGATGGTGGAACTTTTCCTGTGCAGCAGAGAAAAGGGGATTATGAATACTTTGTTACGGATAAATTAAAACTAAAGGGTAAGCTCTACAAGCTCATTTGGTTATTGGAAAATGAGCAAGTTTATATCGGAATCGTGAACGCATATAGGAGGAAATAATGGCATTCCCTACTGAAAAAGAGTTGAAAAAGGTTAGGAAAAAGCTTGGTAAATCGTCGGGGTTTCTGATGCTTGATCCTGAGGCTGATGGCCTTGCAAAGTTCAGGTTCAAGATTTGCCAAGAGCTTTTAAAAT
>JABMMY010000307.1 GCA_013205415.1 Deltaproteobacteria bacterium | reverse complement strand
GGGGGGGCGTTTGCCTAGTACTGGGGAGCGTTTCCTTTTTTCAAAAGAGGACGGAGGGAGCTTTGCGACCTCCGTCCCCCGTAAGAATTATTTAATCCATTTGTTGATTAGACTTATTAGAGATGCCTTTTCACTAGGATCGATGGTTTTCATTTTAGGAACGGTAGTTAGAGCTTTGAGAATGTTGGCTTTTGTTGTTGGTCCCCCATCTTTCCATAAAACACCGTCAGTAATTGAAACTGAATGGCATCGGTTACAAGTCTGAGAAATTTTTGTTGAGGCAGCATTCTGAGCGGCCCCAGGTGACGTATTAGAAGCAGAGGTCTGTGACGATTGGTTTACACCAGTAGCCGCTGAAATCTTGACCTGAGGAAACGATACTGGGGCTCCAGATTTAAACTCATCCTGGGCATTTACAAACCATTGCTTCATTGGGGTGTTTTGAAAGGGAGTGAAAGAAACCAATGCCCCCTTAAACCCTGTTCGTGTTTCTATAAGTTTATCGAATGCCTTTTTTACGCTATCGGAAGTGGTTCCTAAGTGCAGTCTTTGAGTTTCGTTTTGAAGAGACATGTCTAGAAATTTATTTTTACCCTCTTTAAAAGATAAACCATCGATCAATCTATCTGCTAACTCGCCATTCCCATATTTTTTCTGCCCTTCAGCAAAAGAAAGAAGCGAGTTTACGTCTAGGTTTTTTCTTAACCACTCCTTGGCCTGTTCATTTCCTTCAGAAGCCTGTTTTATTTTTTCTAAGGTTTCTTGGTTTTTTTCAGCTACGATTTTAAATGCCTTCGTAAATTCTTCATTATACTGTTCTGCAGATTCCTCTTTTGAGGGGTCTTGGGTATAGCTTTTGGCGCCCCAAATAAGACGATCCATTAGACCGATATACCGGTCCTCTCCACCGTTTGGTTTTTTTGCTTTTTCCGAATCCCTTTCCTTTTTAGCCTCTGTAATAACCTTCTCGGCTTGTGATCTATTTATCATCCCCATCAACTCTGCAATGGATTGACTACTTTCGGTCTCCTCTTTGGACTTCATAGCCTTCTCTATGGCGAGAGGAAGTTTTTGTGAAAATTTATTCCACACAGTGACCTCTGAAAGAAAAAAATGGGTAGACAAAAACTTGAGTTCTCTATCGGTAAGTAGACTAGGCTGCGATTGCCGCTCTCCAGAAACCAAGTTTGAGCCTTCTGGTAATGTCCCGCTACCCCCGTGATTCTGTGGTGATTCAGCAATTGCACTGGGTGTATAGGTTAATAAAAGTAAAAATCCAATAGTAATTAAAATGAAATGCTTCATAGGAATGCTCCCTGGAAAAACTCAATACAGAATACAGAATGCAACCCAAGTGCCACCACGCATCAGGAATACATGGGAATGATTCAAACTTTGGTATACAGCCGTATGTTCCCCCTCTTATTGGAAAAACAGATGTTGGCTTATGAATTAAAAATGAGATATTGAAAAACCAAGAGACAATATGCGCCAATAAAATTTCATAAACGTGTAAAGATAATTACTTAAACCATTGAAACTATGTTTTTTTTTATTCGTTGTAACTTGGCATGTCTAAAAGATGTTGAAGTGACAGTGTATACTAAAGGTATCCTCGCAGGTTTTCTTAAATTCTGACGAAAAGAGACATATGATAAGTCGTTTATTCCTATTGTTTTGCCTAATAGGCAACAGTTTAGCCCTTCTTGCTGAAGAGGAGTTAATCGATTCCTCCGCCCCTTTTGCTGTGGCAGATCCCTTCGGTGTTTCCCCTGGGGAAGGGGCTGTTTCCGACCCTGAAGCTGTATTTGGGAAGACCTCCGTCCCCAATGGGGATCTTTTTGGGGGGGGGATGGGCATGGGCATGGGCATGGGAACGGATAGTCTACTTAGTGTGGGAGCGGCGTCGGAGAGTGATTTTTTTGTGGGTTCACAATCTAGCCTAACAAATGGTAAAGGAAAAAATTCTTGGGAGATTGAAAAAAATTCGCTCTACAGCGATAGGGAGCCCACCACCAATCTCTTTAATAGCTCCATAGAAATAGGCAACAACGAAGGTAGTAGTTTTGCCTCCGAACCGGCTGAGCCACAATTCAATCTTTTTAACGCTCAGAAAATTGATAAAACAAAGGTGCTCTCGCTCTGGGAGGAGCCAGAAATATTAAATAAAGATGAGCCCTCTGAAATGCCGTGGGGCTGGAGCTTAGGACCTAAGGCCAATCTAATCAAACCCAAAAAAACAGGGTTATTTGATTGGTAAATTAAACTCAGCAATCATAGGGGCGTGGTCGGAAGGTCTTTCCCCTTTTCGCTCCTCACGATCAATAATAGTGTGAGTACAAAGTTTTGCTAGAAAATCTGAAGCTAAAACAAAATCTATTCTTAATCCATGGTTTCTTTGAAAACCAAACGCTCGATAATCCCACCATGAAAATATTCCACCCTCATCATGATGAATTCTAAAAACATCGGACAATCCAAGCGCTAGTAAATTAGAAAAATTATCACGCTCCACCTTAGAACATAAAATTTTGCCCTCCCAGCTCTTTGGATCATGAACATCTCTATCGTCAGGCGCAATATTAAAATCTCCACCTAAAATAAGGGGCTGCTCATTAACTTGATAACTCTCCACTAACTTTTGAAGTCCCTGAAACCAGTTTAATTTGTACTGGAATTTCTCAGATCCTACCTCCTGACCATTTGGAACGTAGCAACAAAGAAAGGTAATTCCTCCCATTTTTCCACGAATGACTCTCGCCGCCACATCCTCATAAAAAGGGTCCATTCCGACCTGAATGTCCTCCAATGGACCCTTTGAAATAATGGCGACCCCATTATAGGTTTTCTGTCCTAACACCGCAGACTCATAACCCGCTTGACGAATGGCCTCAAAAGGAAATTTTTCTTCCGGACACTTTAACTCTTGAAGCATTAAAATATCCGGCTTCCAACGTTCTAAAAACGCAAGAACTCTTTCCAATCGAACATTAATAGAATTTACGTTCCAGGTGACTACTTTCAGCATGAAGGGTATCCTAAGTAAGTATGGCCTCGAAGAAAACAACAAAAATAAAAAAAATGGTTTTGGCCTATATCATTACCAAAAATAAAAGAGAGGCCCAATCCATTGGATCCTTTTTACTGAAAAAACGAATCGCCGGCTGTATCAATATTATCCCCAGTATCGAGTCCTGTTATTATTGGAAAAATAGGATCGAAAAAGGTCACGAATCTATTTTGTTGGTGAAAAGTTTGCAGAGTAAAACACAGGAAATTATCAAAGAGGTGAAAAGACTGCATTCCTACTCTGTACCCTGTATTATGTTTGTGAATATTTCAGATATTAATGTGGAATACTTCAAATGGCTTACCGACAGCATGTCGTGAAAATATAAAGTGAACTAAAAAAAGGTAAAAGAGGTCAACTATGGATGACAAAAATATAAGTTTTATGCGTAATCTTTGCATGGGAAAAATCTCAGAGGAGATTCTCTTTCCCTTCCCCTCAATGAAGAAGGAGGAAAAAGAGGTTTTGAAAACCACCTTTGATTCCTTACGCGCTTGGCTTAAAGGACGCGATGGTGAATTTAGAAAGTGGGATAAGGCAGGCGAACTTCCCAAAGAGTTTTTAGCAGAAATGAAACAGATGGGACTCTTTGGTTTTGTAATTCCTGAGAGCTTTGGTGGATTAGGCTTTTCTTCAAGTGCCTATTCGAGAACCATTCAAGAACTTTGCCAATACGACGGTTCTATTGCCATTACAGCAGGCGCTCATAGTTCTATCGGAATGAGAGGCCTATTATTGTTTGGAACCGAAACGCAAAAGGAAAAATATTTAGCCAAGTTGGCGACTGGAGAGATGATTGCTGCCTTTTGTCTTACCGAAAGTACCGCGGGATCGGATGCGGCCGGGATTAAAACTAGAGCTGTGAGAGAGGGTGATGATTGGATTCTTAATGGAGAAAAGCTGTGGATCACCAACGGAGGCATTGCCGATTTCTTTACCGTATTTGCTAAGACAGATAATGAAAAAGGGCAAATGACCGCTTTTATTGTCACCAGAGATCTTCCCGGTGTGACCTCAGGTCCGCATGAAGATAAAATGGGCCTGCGCGCTAGCTCTACCACGACCGTGAACTTCGATAATGTTCGTTTATCTAAAGAACACATTCTTGGCGAAGTGGGGAAGGGTTTTAAAGTCGCAATGAAAATTCTAAATGTAGGAAGGACGGGCTTAGGCGGGGGTAGCATTGGAGCGATGAAAAAGGTGATTCGACTCTCCTCACAACATGCCAAGAGCCGAACACAATTTGGAAAAAACATATCTGAATTTGGACTCATTCAACAAAAATTAGGACACATGATGGTTGATTGTTATGCGAGCGAAGCGGTGGTTTCTATGGTCGGAGGATTGTCTGATCGTGGGTATGAAGATTACGCAGTCGAGGCCGCTATCAGTAAAGTATTTGCGACAGAGTGCTTATGGAGAACCATTGATGAATCCCTCCAGGTGGCAGGGGGAGCGGGATATATGAGTGAATATCCCTATGAAAAAATAATGAGAGATTGTCGAATTAACAGAATTTTTGAGGGGACTAATGAAATTTTAAGATTATTCATTGCTCTTACCGCGATGAATGATGTGGGCACGCAATTAAAAGAGGTGGCGCACTCGGTGGGAACTGTTCTTCAAGATCCTATTAAAGGATTTGGAGTGCTATCCGAATACGCTAGAAAACGGGTGAGTCATGTGACCGGCATCGGAAAGGCCACTATCTCCAAAGCGCATCCTGCGATCAAGGCTCAGACTGCAGTATTTGAAGACTGCACTAAAACGCTTGCCTCTGTTGTTGATAAACTTTTGCGAAAGCATGGGAAACATATCATAGAAAAACAATTCGCTACTAGAAGACTGGCCGATATCATGATCGACCTATTTGCTCTCGCCTGCGTGATAAGTCGAGTGAGCTCGGCTATCGATGAGAAGGGAATTGAAGCCAGCCAAAAAGAGCAGGAGATTCTTCACGTGTTTTCAGGCCAAGTGGCTAGAAGAGTTAGCGGTAATTTTAGTAAAATAGATGATAACGACGACGATCAAATTATTTCATTGGCTCTCGATGCTATAGAAAAAGAGGGTTATAGTTGGGACACTATTTAATAGAAAATATTTAAGGAAACAGTTGTTTGAAGTCTGAATTGTTTTCATAGATTTTTCTATACCAATAGTAGGTGCTTAATACATTAGCCACATAGTCTCTTGTTTCTCGGTAGGGAATTAAGTCGATACCTAAAATAACATCCTTTGTGGGGTATCTTTTTTCCCAATTATGAACTTGGACTTCCCCTGCATTATAGGCGGCTAAAGCCTGAGGTAAATTTCCCTTCATTTCTGCTAAAACTTTACTGAGGTATCCCGACGCAATTGAGATATTGGTTTCTGGATCTAAAAGATTAAAAGTCTCGTCAGGGTGAAGGGCCTTAACCGTATCTGGATTCATTTGAAGTAGCCCCTGCGCATTGGCGGGTGAAACAGCTCTAGGATAAAAAGAACTTTCTCTTCTTGCGATAGCTAACAACAAATAGGGACTAATACTGCCACTCGAGTTTTGAAACAATGGGAAAAAAGCTCTGGGATAATTCAAGGTAATACTCTCTTTTGAGATCAGCTCTGGGTGAAACATTAAAATGCCTGGTAGTTGAACCACCTTTGCGTGATCATCGCCCATTTGAGCTAGGTATAATCTTACGGCCGGTTCTAGGACAGAGGGCTGCGTTAATAACCAATCTACGATTAGATAAGCGCTTTCTGCAAACCCTAATCGTTTTAATATTTCCACACTCGCGATGTCATTATTAAATTTATTAAATTTCACAGAACGATTAGCAAAGGAAATAGTTCGCGAATACTCCGGAATAGGCTCCCTGTTTTCGTAATAAGAAGCCACTAAATTATGAAAAGAAAATCGGTGCTGTTTGGCAAGCCTGTTTAAAGCGGTGGCTACGCCCACCGAATCGTTAAGTTCCTTTTTTGATCGATAGAGCCAATAGGTCGCTCTGCCGGAATAGGCATCGGTAGGATCTATTTTTGATAGAATTTTAGCTGCCGCTTTATAGTCTTTGTTCCAGAAATAAAAAATACCGGCTCTAGTCCAAAAATGTTCCCTATCATTTAGATTCGTTTTACTGCAATTTCCCCCTTTTACATAAAGAGCCGCTAGGGTGGCATAGGAGATATTATCGGGAAGGTAATCTTCTAAAGTAGCTGCTGTGGCAATGGCAGTATTATTGGGACATCTGTTTTCCTTGATTGATCGATTGGCGATCAAAAACAATTCGGGTTGAGTCAGCCCTAAGAATCCCTTTAAAAGATTAGGGATCTGTGTTTTTCGTAATGAGGTCCAATTTAAAATAGTGCTTTTTGAAAAGGTGGGAGTTAGCGGAACGAGGGGTTTGGTTGCTAAAGGGGTATAGATTGCATTTTTTTGGACTAATAACTGTTTTAAAACTTTAAGTTTTCGGAACGGTCCACATAAGGCTGATGAGCTTTTTTTTACGCAATTTAATTTTGAAGATTCATAAAAAGATTCGTGATTTGGGAGGCCTCTCAAAATGGCGTCAAAAGCGCTAGCTAAAGGATATTCTGGATCGGAGAGTATCTCCTCTTTCGATAGGAGAGAACTTTCATTTCTCAGGGTGAATGATGTCGTCGAACAACTTAAAAGACTAAAGAGATAAAGGATCACTAGCAGCGAGCGAATCATAATCTACCTCTTTCTTTTTCTAAGTGTTGTTTTGATTCTAAATTATAGACCTTCAAAATAATATTGCAAAGCTTAGGAGGCTGTTTAAAGAAATGCCTCAAAAAAAAATCGGTTGTTATGAAGGGGTAGGTAGAACGCAGAAACCCTGCTCGGGGACCCTTAAGCTTGAGTTAAATCTGGCCGACATATTTTGAAATGCAATGATGCCTGTGAGTTCGATAATTTGAGTGGGATTAAAAAAGGTCTGCAGTTTTAAGATCAGGTCATCGGTCACCTCATTTTCTTTGCCACTCATCGCCTCTGCATATTCCAGGACCCCTTTTTCTTGTTGAGAAAATAACGCGCTCTCTCGCCATGAACTTACGGCTAGGACCTTTTCTTGCGACTGCAATCTTTCCATCAAAAGAAGTGAGTTAATATCTACGCAATAGTGGCAACCATTAACCTGTGCGACTCGCACCATGGCTAAACTTCGTATTGCTGGTGAAATGCAAGATTTTTTTCGCTCAATCACCTGATAAAACAAAACAAACATAATCGTTTGCCATGGGGAATATCCCCATAAAAGAGTGGGATTTAAAATTTGCCCAAATTTTTTCCTCTGAATCGCAAATAGGATTCTAAGAAACCAGGGATACTCTTTTATCTGTTTATAAGGAACACGTGGAGGCATGTTAAAAATTATCTACCCTTTGCGATCCCTTGGATAGAGCTATGTCTTACTGAATCCTTATTTTACCGTTCTTTAGTCCACCTCTGTTTTGCAGCCAAAATAGAGAAGACTCACAGATGAGTTGTCGTTGATAGTAACGCTTTGAGTTACTGTGAGTTTCTTAGGTTGCCAATAAGGGAATAGGCCAAGTAAGGTATTAGATTAATCGGGTAAAGATTAGGAGTGTTTTATGAAATCAAGAATCCTCATGTTAACCACCTTTTGTAGTTTGTGTGTGGGGGGTGCTACTGAGTCTCTTCAGGTTACAAAAATTCAAACCTGTCAAAAACCTGTATTGACCAGTCTTGAAAAGCTGAGGACCCAACCGATGGGTATTCAAAAAGAGATAGAGGGTTCTCGTTTGAATTTTTATTTAGGGCGCTGTGCTCTGAATGAAGACAATGCAGAAATTGCCATTCCTTTTTTTGAGCAGGGCCAAGAACGAGCTGAAGCGGCTATTGAGATATCAAAAGAGGATCCCTCCGCATCTTTTTGGTGGGCGGCTAATAAAGGTGCCGTTGCCGATTTAAAAAGAAATATGGGGTCTTTAAAAACGGTGAAGGAGGTTGAGGAGAGATTAAAAACGATCCGGTTGAAAGATCCCTTATTGGCCTTCTCGGGTCCTGATCGTGTTCTCGGAAAAATTTATCAAAAAGCACCTCGGTTTATTTCGATAGGCTCTTCTAGTAAAGCAGAAGATTGTTTTAATCGTGCCTTAGAGAAGTTTCCTAAGTTTCCTGGGAATATCATCGCGATGGCTGAGTTTTATGATGATGAAGGGCGAAAAGAGGAGGCTCAAAAACTTATTACTAAATTAATAGCTAGCCAGGAGATTGAGAGCGGGGATTACGGTGCTTTTAATATTGAAAAGGACGAGTGGAATCTGGTTGCTAATCATTTAATTAAAAAATGGGATACTAAAAGTGAGTGATAGGCATTTTGATTATGACTGTATCTTTGTCGGCGGAGGCTTAGCTAATTGTCTTTTCGCCTATTGGATGAAGAAAAATAAACCGGAGCTAAAACTATTAGTTTTAGAGAAGGCAGATCGTCTTGGGGGGAATCATACCTGGTCGTTTCATGAGAGAGATCTATCCGTTTCACAAATGGATATTATTAAACCTTTTATTTCAAAAGAATGGCCAGGTTATAATGTGGCCTTTCCTAAATACCATCGGAAGATATCTTCACGATATTTTTCAGTTCGTTCAGATAGCTTTTATGAAAAAATAGTCAAGGAGCTTACCTTTGAGTTTGGTGTGGATGTCATGGGAGTGGCTCCTCACAATGTGACAGCTAAAGGCACAAAAAACTGGTCAGCAAGGTGTGTCGTCGATGGCAGGGGATTTGCTGAAATTAATCCTGAGATGGTCGGGTATCAAAAATTTTTAGGACTCGAAATCACCTTGGAATCTCCCCATGGATTAACGCTTCCTCTTATAATGGATGCAAAGTGTCCTCAAGAAAATAGTTTTCGGTTTTTTTATTGTTTGCCTTGGGATGAAAGAACTCTTTTGATTGAAGACACTCGCTACTCCGATACTGGAGAGGTTGATTTAGATTATTTTCGAGCCGAAATAAAAAAATATTGTGATCAAAAAGGATGGAAGATTCTGAAAATAGGTCGTGAAGAGGTGGGCTCTCTTCCCATTCCGTTACGAGCTAGATTTTTAGGCTTTAATGATCAAAATCCTGATCACTGGGTGCAAAAGTTAGTTTCGTGTGTGGGTGTTAGAGGTGGGTTTTTTCATTCTACTACGGGATATTCGCTGTCTGAAGCTATTCGCTTGGTTCACAAGTTAAAAAATATAAAGGAACTAAGT
>JABMMY010000306.1 GCA_013205415.1 Deltaproteobacteria bacterium | reverse complement strand
ATTAGAGAGTGTTTAAACCATTATTATGAATCTAGAGTTCTTAAAAGAAATTTCGAAGTCCCATTTATTGGTCGCAGGTGAAGTAGGTATCGATGAGTATTTATGGGGAGACTGTCGTCGAATTAGCCCAGAGGCTCCGGTGCCTGTGGTTGAAGTGGAATCGCAAACCTTTAAGTTGGGTCTTTCTGCTAACGTGGCTCAGAACTTAGTTTCACTTGGAGCTAAAACTACACTCCTCAGTGTGAAGGGTGCCGATATTGATGGCATTAAGCTGGGCCAGATGCTGGCCGAAGCTGGAATTTCACAGGTAGAATTTATTGAGGATTCCTCTCGTCCCACCTTAAGAAAGGTGAGAGTTTTGGCGCAAAAGCAGCACGTAGTGCGTATCGATTATGAGAGATCTCATAGTTTAGATCCTAAATTAGCAAAACAATTTACCGATCGGATCTGTGATCTACTTCCGAGCGTGGATGGAGTTATTGTCCAGGATTATGGAAAAGGCATTTGGAATTTGGATACGATGGCTTTCCTAAAGCAGGCAAAGCATATGAAAAAACCGGTCTTTGTCGATCCTAGTAGGATCAGTAGTTTAGATTTATACCGAGGGGTCACATTATTGACTCCTAATATTATTGAAGCTGAATCTTTATGTGGAATTCCCCCCGGCAAATCTAGATTAGTGGGTAAAAATGATGAGGCCTTATTTAGTATGGCGAAAAGGATATTAGAAACCACAGAGGCAGAGGTGGCCATTATTACCTGTGGAGACTCTGGAATGGTGAGTGTATCTCGTGGAGAGACTCGGCTGAATAGAATTCCTACATTTGCAAGAGATGTTTTTGATGTCACTGGTGCCGGAGATACTGTGATTGCAGTATTGTCCTTAATGAATATTTTGGGGCATTCGATCTCCTCTTGTATGCAGGTGGCCAATGCGGCTGCGGGAATTGTTGTGGGGAGAATTGGGGCCTCCTGTATCACTCAGGAAGAACTAAAAGTAGAGCTCGAGCGGTTAGTCAAGGTAGGTCTGGTCTCCTAATTGCGAATCGGCTGGCTATCTATTTTTTTGCATTTATTAACAAGGCAATGCCGGCGGTATTAAGTTTTTTAGTAACCAATTTCGGAAAAAAACCTATAAATAAGGAAAGCAAATTAGCTCCCCATGGGGCACGTCCTATTCTTATAGCCTCTAAAAAAGAGGACTTAAAACTGTGGGGGATCCATCCATAGGGAACAAAAAAACCTGGGCCCTCTGCAGGTGCAAAATTCATAACCGCATTTGCCGCCTCAAAATATTTACCCCATTTTAGCTTGATCCATTTCAACTGCAAGGGGCCCAAAAGCTCGGCCAGCCAAAATTGAAAGGCCGGATATTGAGAGAGCTCAGTGGCTAAATTAGCCGCCTGTTCAGGGTTCAAGTACATCAAAAAGCCTTCACTAATTACGAGCGTTTTTTTTGATTCCTGTGAGACCCGTTTGAAAAAATGTGAGCGAGCGATGCTATCGGACAGATCTAGTTTAATAGATTCAAACCGACAGGTGGGGGAAAAAGATTTTAGAATGTGTTCTTTGTGAGTGAGAATCGCTGGTAAATCGACGTCGAACCATTTCAAGCTAGTAGGAAGAGGGAGTCGATAGGCTCTAGTATCTAGTCCGGCAGCTAGATTTAAAACGGTATCTATTTTTTCATTCTCAATAAGTTTAATAATCCAAGAATCTAAAATCGAGGTTCTAGCGACAAGAAACCAAGACTGGCTCTTTCCCCCACTCATTTTATTTACAATAGATCTGCCATGATCTCCGACGAGCAGACTTGCAAAGGGATCTTTGAATAAAGCATCAGGTCTTTCCGATTCTATGGCTCGATAGGTAGCTACTAAAAAGGCGGTATCGGAAATATTTTTAAGAGGCCCATCAATATTGGAATTCATAATTACTTATTAGACCTCTTTCATGACCTAAAGCATAATATTTTACAAGATCCTTGACCAGCGCTTCGTCACAGTCGAAAAAAGTACTCGACGATGCCTTCAGCATCGCCTCCGTGCTTTTT
>JABMMY010000305.1 GCA_013205415.1 Deltaproteobacteria bacterium | reverse complement strand
GGCACATTTTTGAAATTGTTTCAATGCTTTCAAAAATATACCGCTGAGTCTTACTACTAAGAGCACTTGTCCTAAGTTGTGTCTCAACTTTGTCCCCAGTTTCAATTCTGAGAACCTCTTGAAAAAGGAGGTCGGGCAATTCATATCGGGTCCAAAGGATAAGCGGTATAAAAGGGGTATTCGGGTCGGCTACCCCCTAAAGACCGAACGAAATTATGCGACCATAAGGACAGATCCCCCCCATTCCGGGCCCATTAACCCCGAATCCGGGCCCAGGGCGGGCGGCGCTACCGCGCCGATCCTCCGTGTACGGGGTGAAAATGGCCAGTGTTGTGGGCCACGCAATAGTTTCTCCGGTCAGTGGTAAGGAAATCTCAAATGTAAGCCGTGTCGGCTATCTTAGCCTCGCCAGAGCAGTGTCGATTTTAGCGAGATGCGCTTTGACAAGATCCCAACTTTCAGAAAAAGGTTTGTTTTCGTGTGAAAGTTTTACGCTCTTCCAGCTCGACTGAAGCATTCTTGTGTCGAGATTTTCGGCAAAGGCCTTAAAGGATGCTGGTATTGCTGTCTGTCTACGCGCGAAGGTTTCAGAAATTGCCTTGAGTAATTTTTTGAGACCACACTGCTCAAAAAGTAGACCCATATCGTGAACGTCCTTTGCACGCGAATTTCCTGATTCGCGGCTTACGAGCGTTTGAAGTTTCTCCGAGAAAATGAACTCTGGTGGATAGACCCGCCACGACGTATTGGAATCAAGACTCAGGAGCGATGGCATGGCCGAGTGTTTTAAGTCTAATGGAATGGCATCACCAAAGCCTACATCAAAGTGAATACGAGAGAGCTTTTTGATGGCTTCTTTTTTGGTGGGTGGGTCACCTATCTGATAAGCGCAAGTGAAACGTATTGCTCCGTACTCGCCTTGTTCATCGAGTGATTCCACTCTCACATCACCGAACCAAAACCCGTCGTCTAGATCGACAGCAAGAGCTGCGGGCACCAGCGACTCGATTTGCTCTTTTTCAAGATTGAGACCGAGCGCATCGAGGTCTCGAGTAAAGCGACTACTCCCCAATGTCTTTAGAAGAACAAAGCCGCCTTTATAGATTAGATGTTTATCGAGCTTTAGGTCATTTGAGAGGCGCGCAACAATACGCTCAAGAGAAACAATCACGCGGATTTCGTTCGCCGAAAGAGCCCCCATGTTTTTGAGGAGCTTCAGAATTGCGGAACGGACTTTGTGGGCCTTCTCCTCGCGGATCATGAAAGGGCCTCGATATAGGCCATCACACGATGGTCAACACCAAGTCGAGTTGCCATTTTAAGGACTTTATCAATTGTGGTTTTCTTTTCCTTGAGGGCGGTTTTTAAGGCAGTTACGCCAATAGAGACTCCGATGATTCGTTTCATGGCGAGCGCATCCACGATGGAGCGTTCAATGCTAGAAATCTTGTACCCTTTTTGGGATTCAATACCGATTTTCCATTTTGGATTTCGGCTTCTCAGTAGCCGAATATCCTTATGTGCGCTGTGTTTGTCTTCGGGAACAAGTAACCAAACCTTCTTTGGAATCTGGTCCGTTAGTCCATAGAAAGCGAGTGCAGAAATGAGGCAAATGGCTGAAGGGCCATTAATTCGCATGGTGGCCGCGCGGAATTGTCCTTCATCCGATAGATCAGCTCCTGAGAGGATGTAAACACCTCTGCTCAGACGATGCACGATTTCTGCTTCGAGGAGATGATTAAGCTGAGCCGGAGTAATCCCTAAGCTCTCAATATCACCGGGTGAAAACGGGGAGTTTGCATAGCGATACTGAAGGAGAGCCAATGGTTTCATTAATTAATAAGTATACACGATTTTTGTTTTGTGTAAACATTTAATTTACACATTCCTCTGAGCCATTCATGTCCATGGGGCTTAAAACTTCATCTGGATCTCGGTAACAACATCGCCTGGCCCCAAGTGGATAAGCGGTATAAAAGGGGCATTCGGGTCGGCTATCCCCTAAAGACCGAACGAAATTATGCGACCATAAGGACAGATCCCCCCCATTCCGGGCCCATTAACCCCGAATCCGGGCCCAGGGTGGGCGGCGCTATCGCGCCGATCCTCCATGTACGAAGGCACTTCTAAAAAGTTTTAATTTCATCCGGTTCATTGAGTGAGAAACTTCAATCGGTAGTCCATTTCACAAGCTTATTTTAGTTATCAGAATCTGACGTTCCAAGTTATTATTAAACCATGTGGAAAGCACTGGGTAAAATACGGCGATTGATTTCAGGCACCTCTGGAAACAAGAATGAGCCATCAGCCCTTCAAGAATGGGATGATGCAATGCTTTCAATCGATGCTCTTGGTTTCTGCATCTTCAAAAACCTAATTACAGATGAACAAATACAAATCATGTCTGAGGTATTGGAGAATCGAACTACTGATCAAGACTTTATTCAGCCTGAATTAAGCAAAAGTCGAGGGGGGAAATTTTATTTTTTGCATCAACACCCTTTATTTCTTGATGTCATATGTCGCCCTCCAATTATGAAATTGCTTACAACATTGCAGGGTAATGACTTTCGACTTGATCATGCATTTGGCCTAAGGGACTTAGGCAGCTACCACACAAACCTGCATGGAGGAGAAAGAGCTGGTCAAGGGACCTGCTTTTACTATAACCAGTACTTCACGACAGGCGGAAAAGTTCATTGTGGAACAATTCAAGTTGCAATTGTACTCAAAGGGGGTGGGGGCCCACAGAAAGGTGGCTTTATTCTTATCCCCGGCTCTCATAAGTTAAGTGTCCAGTTAAATACAGCAGAGATCGTTAAATCAATTACTAAGGGCTATGATCACCCTCTGATAGTTACGCCCGAGTTAGAGCCGGGCGATGTGGTGGTGTTTCCAGAGTCGCTGGTTCATGGAACTAAAGCAATGTCTCAAGGTCATGAACGAATTCATCTGATGTATAACTTTGTCCCTGGATACATGAGTTTTAAAGCCGATTTTGATTTTACCAAAATTCTCCCTCACGCAGACACAGAGCTAAAAAAGCGACTTCTTAGAGGTCCTGGTACGATTATTTCTGAGTCGAAAGAAGGGGGCCAGCAGTGGCGAACCTCAAATTTCATGAAATAGATTTTCAAACCCAGTTTACATGTTTCATTTTGGAACATCCTCAGATTTCTAGGAGTGCTGATTCTCTAGTAGAATCCTTAAAAACTCAAAACTCTCAACTCACAATTCAACGAATCAAAGGTTATTCCGGAGCAAAGTGCTCAAGAAAAATCTTTCAGAAAGTTCATACTTCACCCGATAGAAAGTGGTTTCTTCCCAGCGAGCTCGCCTGTTTATTGGGCCACAGAAAAATTCTTCGCCTTTTTTTGAAATCAAAATTTAATTACGCGCTCATTTTAGAAGATGATATTTCAATCCACCAAGAACTTCTGAAAATTTTAAATAAAATCGCAACTTATTTAAAAAATGACTTTATCTTATCTCCTTTTGAAAGTGGATTCGAAATACCTCTTATTTTTTGTAACAAATCGATAGACCAAGATATTGTTTTGGAGAGAAATATTGGTGCAAGCCGAGGGGCTTATACGATATTTTTAGATCGAATTGCAGCGCAAAAAGTTTTAAATGAAATGCACTATTATCTCCCAGCAGACCATTTTTATGGATTGCCACGCCATCATGGCTCGAGAAATTTTTTTATTCGTGGAAAATATGTAAATCTTCTTGAGGTACCAAGTACTATTGATGGAAATAATCGAAATGACAAAAGGGATATTCGTCCTTCTATTCTTTTTTCCTCCATTTCTCGAAAATCGCACAAAGCACGATGGTATTTTCCATACTTTTTGCTTTGGTTCTTAATGCATATCCAACAATTATTGATCCAGTTATTAGGAAAAAAAGGGGCTCTGAAATGGCTACCCTACCCTTTTGGGAAACCGTACACGGAGGATCGGCGCGGTAGCGCCGCCCGCCCTGGGCCCGGAATGGGGGGGGATCTGTCCTAATGGGCGCATAATTTCGTTCGGTCTTTAGGGGGTAGCCGACCCGAATACCCCTTTTATACCGCTTATCCTT
>JABMMY010000304.1 GCA_013205415.1 Deltaproteobacteria bacterium | reverse complement strand
TTTAAGTTTAAGTTTAAGTTAAAATTAAAATAAGATTACCTGTGATAATCTCGCTCACCATAAATATATTGCCAAGCCAGGGCGTAAACCTTAAAAATAAAGAATAAAAACGGGTAAGGTACTCATTTTTCTGATTCTATAAAAAATTTGGAGATAAACTATGAAATCTTTGTTATTCAACTTGGTCACGTTATTTAGTTTTTCAATTGGGGCAATGGCCCTTGGAGGGTCTCATCCTTTTTCTTTTACTAATTGGAATGGAACTACCCCCTTTTTTATGGCAGATTCAAAGTCCAATGTAGGGTTAGCTAATGAGGCTTTTCTTACTAAGTATGGGGCTGAAACAGGAGTGATGGGAACCCTAGTCGGACCTAGAGGAGAGTTGGTGGTAGTGGTAATGAATTACGAAACCTCTCATTTTGTCTGGAGAAAAATGATCGGCGCTGGGGATGCTTATTCAGCTAATAATGGATTAAGCTATATTTTATTCGATGACAATAATATGACCCCTTTCACAGGCTTTACCTTTGCGGGTCAAATTCAGGTGAAAGAGGGCTCGAGTGAGCGTCTTTTGATTTCTAATGGAACACCATCGATCACCAGATTTTTAGTAGCAATGAATGACCATTGCATTATGGGGCAGGCTGGGGTCGTTCCAGTTTCGAATATGACTCTATTGCCCACGAAATTAGTAGGCAGTAAAAAGTCGGGTGCCTCTACGATGGTCTATGAATACTCAGTGAATGGAGGAGCGGGAGCGATGCTTAACTCTATTTCAGTAAGCTTAGGGATTCGTCATATCTTAGGTTTGATTTCAGATTATTGCCCAGTTGATATTTACGTTAAGTATTAAATTACGGGATTTAAATATTAATCTTTGTAACCTAGCTTTGCATCTTAGGGTGCAAAGCTAGGTTTTTTTAATAGTTGGTTTTGTGATTTAAAGCATGGGATTAGAAATGAACTGCATTCTGTGTGAGGGCCCGGCCACCCTCTTTTTTATTGAACCTAGAAACCAATATCAATACCTTCATTGCCAGACCTGTGATCTTCGCTTTCTTCATCCACGATTTAGATTAACCAGTAAAGAGGAGCACTCTCGTTATCTCCTTCATAAAAATGACATTAATGATCTTGAATACCAAAAATTTGTAAGCCCGTTATATAAGGTGGTATTGGATAGGTGTTCTAGTGATTCTATCGGATTGGATTACGGGTGCGGAGCCGCTCCTGTCGTATCACATCTTTTGACACAGCAGGGTTACTCTATTTTACATTACGACCCCTTTTTCAAACCGGACATAGGTGTTCTGGAAAAAAAATATCGATTTATTTTAGCCGTAGAGGTGGTCGAACATTTTTATGATCCCGGTAGAGAACTTCTAAAGTTAAGCCATCTTTTGGATCCCGAAGGAGCTCTTGGCATTATGACCCTGCTCTACAACCCTACAGATAGTTTTGAGTCCTGGTACTACAAAAATGATCCTACACACGTTTGTTTTTATTCTGAGTTAACGTTCCAATGGATCGTTTCAAAATTTGGGTTTTCATCCTGTACCTTTTATGGCCCAAGAACCCTTTGGCTGAGTCGTTAAAATTCTATCTGCTTTAAGTTACAAAAGCGGTCTATCGCCGTACTACAAAATCCAATAAACATTTTTGAAGTTTTCTACGAAGAGCGCCCAGTCTAGTTCTTAATGTTGGAACTCTAAAGCTGCGATCTGCACCGATATGCTCGAATGGGCACAAATCTTTAATCGTGGCACCGTAGAATCTATTTTGTGAGTTAAAACGATCTCGCATGTTAATTTCGGAATGTGACACGTTTTTACTCTCTTGATATCTCCCAATGGTGGCACATAAGGATCGCTTTTTTAGGTGAGGCCAGTCTGAATAAATCCAATGTCTACTTTTAGAAATATTTTTATGGAAAACTAAAGTTGAACCGTTAACCCATTCTGTTTTCAAAATGGGAAGTTCATCGATTCGCTGACTCAGAATTAAAAAACCTAATTCAGAAAAGGCCTCTAGAGCCAGCACCGACTGCTCTAGAAATCCACCAGAGGCTATACAGAGAAAATCATCCTGTATTTGGAGAATATAGTTTCCTGTGCAGGCATTAATACCTCGATTAGTATTAGCACCTAAACCGGTTCTTTTTTCTGAAAACACAAATTTGTCAAAGGGTAATGCCCTAATCTTTTTTTGTATTTCAGAATCGCTGCAATCATCGGTTACCACCAATTCCAGATTGGGATAGGAACAATTGGACAAAAAAGAATTTAGACATTTTTCTAAAAGATCAACTCGGTTGAAAGTAATATATAAAACGCTGACTAGCGGTAGGTTTTGCGCGCGCACGAAAACTCCTTTGGTAAACACCCTCTATTTTGGGGCTTAGAAAAAGGGAAATATAGGGTTTGACCTCTCTTCGATCGGGTCTAATTCCATTTTATAGAAAAAAGGTCATAACTAGAACAGGATAATCAAATGGCTTAGAGGTTTGGGTATATGGTGGACCGGAAGGGGATCGAACCCTCGACCCTCAGACTGCCAGCCTGATGCTCTCCCAGCTGAGCTACCGGCCCACATGAACTGTAATTCCATCGAAATAACAGAGCTATTCACTCAAAGCAACTTTTCTCTTATCTCTTTGTATTCTGGGAGCGTGCGTTTGTACATCAAAGTACCATTCGTCCTCCCAAAAAAGGCTTTTTAGGGCCGTGAAGTGTGATCGGAACTAGGGGTGACCTAAGGCACAGCTTTTGCTTTTGAGTAAAGTAATAGATTTGACTTAACAATTATAAAAAAAATCCAAAGGCAATTTAAATAGGAGTTTTAAACAAAGTGTTGAAATATTATCGATGGATGGTAGCCGGCATATTTGGAATCATGAGTTTTTATATGCTTCAATACCGATTTTCATTTTCCAATTCTATTTTTAATGCAGCCCCGATATTTGAGGTGGTAGGAATTGAGGAAAAGGAGATTATATATAGTACGATGAGCCGAATAGAGAAACACAAAGAGTTTACTACAATGATTTTTAAAATTAATGAAGCCATAAAAAATGAGACCCTTCCCATTTTATTAGCGCACTCAAACCAATTTGAAAAAATAACTATTCAGGAGGGGCTGGGTTTGGTTTTTCCAGAGCAGTTTTTTAAAGATGACCCCTTTGCCCAAGAGGTCGCGATGACGGAACTTTTCTCTACCGTATCCCTATTGCATCTCCCAAGAGATGGATCCTTGGCCCAGGTCCCCCAAAAATAGGATCGGGTTCCCTCCGCCTCTCCTAGATAATCTCTATACAATATTGCATCTTTTTTATACGGGGTTACAGTTTGCTTATAGACCCATGATTTATTGCTGCTTTTTCCGATTGTCCCGAATTAAAAAGAGGAATTGCTAAAAAGTTAGACAACCGTTTGTTAATTCATCAATCGCCTAAATACAATCTACTATTTTTGTTTTCATTAATCTTACTAGTCACTTAAAAGGGAGCTGCTTTAATGAACTCTTCTTGTGCCCATTTTTTGCATTTCATCTTATTTAATCGTGAGGGATTAACAATGAAGCTAGTAGCCATCTATTTTTTGTCTCTTTTAGTTTTGGTGGGATGTGGTCTGGTTAAATTTCAACCTATACCAGATGCTCATAATGATGATTCTCATAATCATGATATCAATTCCACTAACAATCCCACTAACAATCCCACTAACAATCCCCCTAGCAATTCCCCTAGTAATCCACCAGTAGTCGCTCCCAATAATTTGGTAACCTACACCATTGTAAATGGGCAGGGGAGTGCCCCCTGGGGCTCGCTATCCAATCCTATCAGGGGAGTCGTCGGACAGGTGTTGCGTATTGTAAATAATGATGGACAGCCTCACCAAATTCATACTCCTGGAAATCCGTTTAACCACACAGCAAGTATCCCATCAAATACCACGATGGATTTTCCATTGCTAAGACCCATTACCACTGGGGCTACGAATCCTTCCACGTATGAGCATAACTTCGGTCCCACTAGTCCAATTTACTTTGCCGTAACAGCAGCACCTTGAAAATTTTTATAAATCTGGGGCAAAATAAAGAAACGAATTTTGTGAGATCCAAGCTATTTGAGCCATCTGTTTCTGAATGCTCTTATCAAAAAATAACCCTAGCATATTTAAATCTAAAGAAACCCCAGGCATAGTTTCTTCTGAAATAGCTTCAAAAATGCCCACCGATTCTCGTATAGGATAAATATCGAATTCAGTTTTTAATCCAGTTTGCAATTTAGCCGCTGCAATAGCATCTAAAATTCCCCCCGTTTTATCTACTAATTTTAATCCTACCGATTCTTCGCCCATCCACACTCGACCTTGAGCTGCCTTTTCTGCTAACTCTTTAGAAATATTTCTTTGCTTACCTACAAAATCTACAAAACCATCATAATACCGATTAAGTCGACGAGCCATGAGGCCTCTTTCTACTTTCGTCCAGGCCTTGGCCTCAGAATCGAGAGCCGAATAGGGGCCTAGACCCACCACCTCTTTTCTTAAATCTAGTTTTTCATAGAGCCCGGCTAAATTAAATTTTCCCAAAAAGACCCCAATCGATCCCGTGAAGGTTAATCTATCTGCAAATATTGAATTTGCCGGTGCAGAGATTAAATACCCGCCACTCGCCGCCATGTCTCCCATAGAAACAATCACAGGCTTCTTGGCTCTAGCCTTAGACACAAGAGTTGCAATCTGTTCGCTCGCTAGCACCTCTCCTCCTGAGCTAGAAACTCTGAACACAATCGCTTGGGTTCGGGGATCATTAATAGCCCTTTGAAATAAAGGTGCTAAGGCGTCTGGGGTTATTTGTGACTGGCCAGTCATCGACAGTAGCCGAGTTTTTTTTTGTAAAATATTTCCGTTGGCAGTAATCACGGAAATACGGTGGCGAAGGGCTAGTGTTTTTTGAGCATAGTGTGTCGAGGGATAAAAGGTTCCTGTAGAAGATGCCATGTTGTTTACTTCAGAATAGCTTCCCACCTTATCAATGAGCTTCTGCTTTAAGGCATCCTCCGAACTAAAAACTGCGTGGTTCAACCATGCAGTCATTTGCTCAGTAGAAATTTTTCGTGTGCGTTCAAAAATGTGATGCAAAGCCTTTTCCATCTCTTTAAGCTCATGCAGAGTGGCCTCTTTACTTTTCAGGGAACTTTCTCTTTGCGTAAATGTTTCTGGTGCAGATTTGTAGTCACCCTTAGCAAGGAATTCACCCTGAACTCCAATTTTATCTAAGGTACCCTTGGCAAAATAGTGAGCCATTCTAGGTCCTAAAAGTGTAATTTCGCCACTGGGCTCCAGATAAATGGTTGATGCAGCCGATGCGATTAAATAATCTTTAGTTTTTGCCGAGGTGAGAAATACCTCTATTTTTTTCCCTTTATCTCTCGCCTTCAAAAGTGCCTCAGCAAGTTCTTCGGCGGCTCCCAATCCCAAGGGAAAGCTTTCGAGTTTAATTGAAATTCTTTCGACCCAGGAATTTTCCGTTGCCCGATGTACACTTTCTAAAATATCCAACAGAGAGGGTTTTTCTTTACTAAGAAAGGTACTGTCCTTGCCCTCTTCGTTCAAAGACTCATCTAGGGTAATTACCAGTTCTGAGGGTTGATTTACTACAGTCTGAAGCGGTTTAATTGAAGTTTGAAATCCAATAATATATTTCGGAGAGCTAGCTCGTACCGATTCTTTCGGTGAAGCATGAAGGACTGAAAAAATGGAGGCTCTGGCTAAATCTAATTGAACCCCCACCTGAAAACGGTGATCACTTTGATATCCAGAGGAAAAAGTTAATCCTAGAATAGGCTCCACACAGAGAGTGCCTTGGTAGGTGGGGCTCGTAAATAGCTGGTTTGAGGCGGTTTCAATATCGGTCGTAAGAGTTAGCCATTCCCTTGGCCGAATCACGGTGGCTAAGGTGTAAACTGTGGGGGTCTTTAGAGCATTAATTGACGGTTGGTTTAATTGAGATGCGGTGAGACCTAAACTCCAAAAATAAAAGGGACGATATTGGATACCACTATCCCAAGACCGATTTCCAGAAAGGGAGCTTAATTCAGAGGATGTGGTTGAAAATTTTGTTCCGATAAAAAGGTTGGAATAAAGAGAATAACTTAATCCCAATTGATAGCGAGAGTAGCTCTCACCTCCTTGATACAATCTTTCATAACTAGCTCCAAAATAGCTGTAGGTGTGACTTAGGGAAAATTCACTTTTATTGTCAAAGGTCGACGCATAGGTAAAAGATGAGAGCAGACCGCCTCCATTTAATTCTGTTTCGAAGGCCATCGCTGCGGGATTACTAAAAAGATTTCTAGAGCCATAACTGTGAGCTACCGATGTGCCTACTTCAATTCCGCCATTCCAGGGCGCAGCAAAACAGGAGGGGATAAAAAAGAATGCCAAAAGTTTACAAAGATTTTTTACAGATTTCATTTGTCCATTCCTCTAGCTGTTGGTGCTGCGATCGATCTTTTTGAGATAGGGTCCAGCCCGCATAGTATGCAAATCTTATTTGGCCAGAACAATAATATTTTAATTGAAAGGGGGTAAAGGGCTTTAAGGTGGTCAGGACCGTTTCTAGGTTTTCATACTCCTTATCATGAAGTCGAGTGCGGTCATCATAGGTAGGGAGCCCCAGAATAATATTTTTTTCTGGTGACTGCTTTACGAGTTCCATCACGAAGAAAAAAACATTCTTAAAAAGTTCAGAATATTCTTTTTGGCTTTTCAATCCGGAATCATAAACCATCACATCTAGCCCATCCACCCAGTTAATCGCCTGGGCTCCATCCTGGAGTGACCAAAAGTGGCCCGAAACAGTTTTTGGAGAAAGCACGGGAACGGCGAGCCGAAGTTTAAACGAAGAGGAAAGGTTTTTTCTAATCCCCTTTAGAAAGGGTTCCAACCAGCTTTCAGCCTTTGTTAAGGGCTCTATATCTAGTTCAATTGAGGTAAAGTAAGTTCCCAGCAATTTTTTGGAAAGCTCGATTCCTAAGATTTCTCCCGCCTCTTTAGAGAGAGTTTCTCCAGGAGATAAACGGTGCGTTACCCACGCTATCGATTCTAAGTTTCTGGAACCCTCATTTTTAAGTTTTAATTTATTAAGAGC
>JABMMY010000303.1 GCA_013205415.1 Deltaproteobacteria bacterium | reverse complement strand
GTGAGGGGATTATTTTTTTTACTTGAGCAACTACATGAACATTAACAAATAAATGCCAAAGATAAATTGAGTAACTAGCGGTGCCAAGGGTTCCGATGAAGTTAAGAATAGAGTTTGTAGATCTCTCTAATTTAAGGGCCCCTAAAACTAGTAGACCACTGCCCAGGTAAAATAAAATAACCCCATAAATCAGGATATTTTTATTTTCTGAGACCTCAAAAAAAAAGGCCGGTGAAAGGAATATTATTCCTAATAAAATAGTTCCGAGCACTAGGGGGGGCTTCGAGGGAATGGCTAACTTTTTAAAATGAACTAAATAGGAAATAAATACTCCAAAGCATAACGAATCGATTCGGAGATGAGTTAGAAACAAATGCTGCCAATAAAAATAAACTTCAGCATGAGTCAGATGACTCCATCGGAGGTAAAGACAGCCAATTGCAATGCACACAAAAATAGCGGGAATTAAATTGAAATTATTAGCGGGTCTATATTTCATTAATAGTCCAAATACAATAGCTAGTCCAATATAAAAGTGCTCCTCTACTGCCAGAGACCAGGTGTGATTCCAAAAGAAAATTCCAGGTCGATAATTTTGAATAAAGAGAAGTTCATTAGCTATGTTTGTAATGGAGGGTACCTGCTTGTAATAAAAGCTAATCGCTATAGAAAAAAGTATGAAAATCCAAAAGGCTGGATAGATTTTAAATCCTCGTCGAATTAAAAATCTTTTTAGGTCAATTGAACCCGAGGCTTTATGTTCTTTAAAAAGAAGAGAGGCGATTAGAAAGCCACTTAAAACGAAAAAAAGGTCAACGCCTACCCACCCTCCCTTTTTTAAAGTTTGAACAAAAATATTAAAGTTTTCAGGGCCCTGGACGTGGTGAAAAATAACAAGACTACAAGCAATAAACCGTAGAATATCTAGCCCTAAATTTCGCATTGATCTCGATTTTTTTATTTGAGTTTAAGAAAAGAGGCAGGCAGACTTTTTACGAGCTATTTTTTATCATGGTTATTGAGATGCCGTACCCATGTATATTCTATGCTATTTTTTTTAAAATAACAGCCTTAACAGATTCGGTAGTGAGATTGTCTACCTCTGTATTTAATGCAGATTGGTATTCTTTTTGGATTAAAGACTGCACCGTTTTACGAGCCTCCTCTCGAATGTTTGTTTTAACATCCGAGGGTAGTTCACAGGTGGCAGTTGAACTTCCTGGAAAGTTGATGAGGGTGCCAAGCTCGGTCGATTTTTTGATAGTAAAAAGTTTTTTTGAATCCTGAAAAAAACTGGTCACCATTTGGTAGGTTAATTCCCATTGCTCGGCAAGTTCACTAGTCCAATCGCTACCAAAAGCTTCACTTAATGTTTTTAAAAAACTAGAGCATACCGATTGGTTTATGACAGAGTCATTGAGTCTGAGTTCATATCTTTCATTTAGCGTTTTAAGAAACGTACCTAGTTTTTCTTTGTTGTGTAGATTATCCACAATAAAATTAATGGCCTTTAAAATGGCTAGTTGTGATTCTGGCAGTTGCCCATCTAAATAAAGGGATTTAGATTGAGGGTAATCGGAATATAAATTTTCATAAAACCTTTTTACCAGCTTGTCGGAGATGGGTTTCGCCAATTCAAATGAATCTTTTATTAACTTTGTATCAAGTGCCATTATCCTAGCCTCCTATTAAACTTCTCTAGCCCTATTATCGGAAGGGTTACGCTAAAACTAAATGGGTCTTTTTATTTCATTGGGATAACCTTTAGAAAAGTAAGGTTCCTTCGTTTTATGCGACAACAGGATGCAGAAGGCGAAAGAAACGGCGGTCAAAATGATATCCTCTGTCACGGTATTCCAGGTCATGGGCCTAGCCCAAAAAACTCCAAAACAGCCACAGTTATTAAGGTTGAGTCCTCTTAAATTAGTCACCGCGGCTAACACAGCATATCCCAAGTTCAAAAAAAAAATTCCCCAACTAGGCCAAAAAGGTTTGGGTTGTCTAATTAATTCGATGCCCAAAATTAATTCACTTAAAGATAAAAGTAATCCCAAAGGTAATAAAATTAAGGTAGGAAAAAGTTGATAGGTCTGCAAAATAGCTGCAAACCCTCTATTATCTAGTAGTTTTCCTACCGCAGTTGCAATAAATAGTAGTCCTAACGCCCACCGCAATAAATATAAAGAAATTGTTTTCATCTTTTATTTTTAGAGAACTAAGGGGAACTTTATCGTTTTTTGTTATCGCTCTGGTTTATTCTCTTCGGATTACCTATAATTAACTTAAAGGATTGCTAATATTAGGAGTGCATCAGTGAAGAGACATCAAGGGTACTTTTTTATCTTATTGGTTCTTTCCTTTGGATTTGAGTTTGAAGCCTTGGCTGCAAAAAAAGATTTCAAAGGTCTTTTTGGATCCTATCGACGAGAAAAGTTTACTGAAAACGAAGGAAATAGGAACGATTTTGGTTTTGATCTTCTACTGTCTACCTTACTTCCCATCACCTCAGTCGCTAAAAGCGCCCAAGACAGCTCTTTAACTTTCTCTCCGCTTAACTATTCGACCTTCTTTAATGTGGAGGCCTCACTGTGGTTTTCTCTTGGGTACCATTGGGCTATTTACGCAAATGTTGGAAAGTATTCCTATGAAAGCCGTAAACAGAATGACAAGCCTATCGATCCCAAGACGCCCGTATTTCATCACTTTGAATTGGATGCAACTCCCGCAATAGCGGGTGTGCGTTATCGACTTTCTCAAGACGATATTGTGCCCTATATTAGCTTGGGAATAGGAATGGCCTATGTGCATAGAAAAGGTTTTACTGAAGGGGCGGCCATTGTTACTAATGGCAATTCATCAATTTATTCAGAAGAGGAAAACAAAACGGTCGCTTGTGGTCATGGAGCAGCTGGAATCGAATTTTTCTTTGCGCCCAAAGCGGGACTCAGAGTTGAGGCCTCCGCCTATTATATGAATTTACCAGAAAGAACCATAGACCCAGGTGGAAGCCCTGAAAATCGTCCCAAGATCCAATTCCAGTCTAATGTTTGGTCTTTACGCTATGCGAGTGGAATATTCTTTTTGTTTTAAAAAGGTTTGGCCGTGTAGTGTTGTCATACAGAGTCATTTAAACAACGCGACATGGACAATTATTTAGTTATTTATTTTTCTAACTCAAACATTATTTCGTAATTCCGATAAGTAGGAGTGATGAAGTGTGATTAGGCATTTCTACCGGGTTTCGAAAGGTTTTTTACATCAGAAAATAGAGGAGTCTTACCATGGGTGAAGTAACAGAACTTGCATCGTTTATTAAAGAGGGCGGCTGGCCAAGTTGGTTGGTAATTTTTGTGGGCATTGGGGCTGCGGGAATTGCCATTGAGCGATGGATTCGAATACAAATCGAATATTCGGTCAACTCTAGAGCCTTTATGGCAAAGCTTAAAAAATATATTTTGAGTGATAATATCGATCGAGCGATCAGTTTATGTAATAGTAAAAGCTCGGCACTTTTACCTAAGGTTTTAAAGGCCGGTCTCTCTAGAGCTAAAGATTCAACTCAAGATATTCAAAATGCAATTGATGAGGCCACCCTTGAGGTGATTCCTAAATTAGAGGCAAGGGCTCTTTACCTTCCCACCCTTGCTAACTTAGCCACACTGATTGGACTCTTTGGAACTATCATTGGTTTAATCATGGGTTTTAAAGGTGGCTCTCAAGCTGTAGATGCTGTGCAGAGACAGCAATTTTTACAAAATGCTATTGCAGTAGCCATGCATACCACAGCTCTTGGAATTATGGTTGCGATTCCCACTCTGTTTGTGAGTGCGGTATTACAATCTAAAATTAATTCCATTATTTCCGATATCGACCAATACTCAGTGAAGCTCATTAATTTACTAAGTGCTTCTCAAAAAATGGGAAGTTCCTCTGCGGTAGCTTCAAATGATGACGATGCTGCAGATGAAAAAGAATAAATTTATTAAGGGTTAAATCATGGCAAAGAAGCCTAGTGATAGAACACACCGAAGTCGGCCAGACGACAGTCTGAACCTCACTCCATTGATCGATATGATCACCTGTTTGATGTTCTTTCTGATGATGTTTGCCAGCATACTTCCCGTCGTTATGATCGATGCTCCTCTTCCTAAAGTGGCCTCCACCGCAGAAGAGGTTAAGCAGGCTAAGAATGACGAAGCAAAAATGGAGGTTTCGATATTTATTACCTCTAAGGGCTTCCAAGTTAAGAGCGATAGTGCGGCCGAGAAAAGTTTCACCATCGGGCCTAAAGGTTATCCTTATGAAGACCTGCATAAGTATTTAGTTGGACTGAAAACAAAACGGCCTAGTTCTAAAGAGCTCACTCTGATGCCCTCCGACGATACCTCTTATGAGGTAATGATTGGAGCGATGGACGCCTCAAGAGAGCTTTATAAAGGGGATACTGGGTATCAGGCTCTTTCACCAGAAATTGCAAACAAACCGGAAAGCCAACAATTTAATCGGCTCTTCTCAGAAGTTAGTATTGGAGGCGTATAATGGGTGGCGGCGGCGGCGGTGGTGGTTCGAGCGCGGGCTCACATCACGGCGGAAAATATACAAAAAAATCTCGTAGTCGAACTCACATGAGCACAGGCCTCATGCTAGCAAGCATGTTGGATATTCTCATGGCGATTCTATTTTTCTTAATGAAAAACTATTCCCAAATTCAATCGGACTTTAATATTGGAAAAGATATTAGTCTCCCTTACTCTAGTTCTGTTAACCCACCGGTTAATGCACTTCAGATGGTAGTTACACAAAAAGCAGTTTTGGTCGATCAAGAAAAGGTACTTGATCTTGTAAATGGCGATATTGCTAAGCAAGATTTGGTACAGGGCCTTCTTATCAAACCACTTGCCCTTAAGCTTAAAAAACTAAAGGACAGAAGTGTCGTCCAGAATGATGTGGATAAAAAATCTTTTGCTGGAATAATTATTATGCAGGCCGATAAGTCACTTCAATTTAGCATGTTGAAAAAAATTCTTTATACAGCTCAGTTATCCGACTTTGTAACTCTAAAGCTTGCGGTATTAAAGAAGGACGAAAGTTAATCTTGAATAATGATCACTCATTCTTCTGAGAGCAATCTATAAACCTATCCATAATAGCCTTTACAGACTCAATTTTCTCAATCGAGTGGACACTTTTACCCGCCTGGTAATAGTCCTTAGTTGATACCCCTTTGATAGCGGTCTTTTTCATAGCTACCACAGCTCGCAAATTATAAAAGAGTCGGATCCAATGTTTCGTATGCCGGTTTTTGAAAAAAAGTTTTGAGATGGGGCCTACCTTTAAACCTACCCTATCCACATAGGGCGTGCGAATGACTGCCAGAGGAACCCCTGTAACCCTTTCCGTCTTTACAATATCCTCTTCATCGGCTGCGACAATAGCGTTTTTATAATCGACATGAGAATTACATTCTATCGTCGCAATAAATCTAGTTCCTAATTGGACTCCAGCATAATTCATTTTCATGACATCTACAAAATCAACCTCTCCTCCAATACCCCCCGCACAAATTAAGGGTAGATTAAAGGAGCTAAGTTCTAAATAGAGCTCTTTAGCCGATCGAGTTCCCGCGTGACCTCCAGCTCTCTGATTCACACAAATAAGTCCATCGACCCCAGCCTCTACCGCCTTTAACGCCCATTTTTTTTCGGTGACGTCATGATAAACAAAACCCCCTACCGATTTCACCTTCTCAATAACCCAATTGGGATTACCAAGTGCGGTGACAAAGAACCGACACCCCGCTTCGATAGATTCATCCACCCACCTTTTCATTCTATCCTCATAAATTTTAGCATTTTTTTCTACGATAACATTCATGCCAAAAGGTTTTTTAGTGAGCTCTCTTATGCGTGCTAATCCTTTTTTGAATTCATACCGGTGAACATAGACGAGAGATAAGGGCTGAACAATTCCCAATCCACCAGCTTCAGAAACGGCCGCGACAAGTTCAGGATTGCTACACGGATACATGGCACCACAAATGATAGGGTATTGAACCTTTGCCTGCTCGGTGAATTTTGTTTTTAAGGAGATCATACTTTTTTGGGACGAACTAACCAGGTAGCTCTACCGCGTGCCACAATGTCATCTTTGCTGTCACGAATGATAGCCTCAACCTTACATTCTTGTTCGGTTGAGACGCCTATAAACTCAGAACGACAGTCCGCCGTCAAATCTCCTCGAGCTTTTTTTAAATAATCTACTTCAAAGTGAGTGACAATTCCTTGCATATGATTCTGCAGTCCGGAAATAAAGGCGAGTCCACTGGTCAGCTCGGCGAAATTCATTAAAGCGGCTGCATGGATAGATTTTAGGTGATTTCTAAGACGCTTACGGTCTCTTATTAATATTTTGGCATAGCCCTCCTCCAATTCTAGAATTTCTGGAGTGATAGACCCAGAATAGGGGATAAAAAACCCTAAGAGCCAACCAAACACTAATCGTCCACCTGGATAACGTGAAAACTTTTTCCAATACTCTAAAACCATGAGGATACTTTACAGAACTATTTTTCAATTGAAAATATACTTTAAGTCGGGAAGGGTGAATTTTGAAGCGCCACCTATAAGCACGAATTACAGGGCCCCCTTTTTTAAAAAAGTGAGTAGATAAACGTATTCCGCTTGCGAGAATTTATATTTTCTAGGTAGAGTGATTTTTATGAACGTAATTAAAATCTATGAAGCTAAAAACTGTAGCACCTGTAAAAAGGCTCTGAAATTTCTTTTGAATCATAATTATGCAGTTGACCGCGTTGATATTTTTAAAACTCCACCCACAAAGGGGGAACTAAAGAAAATGATAGGGTATTTAGGTCACTTCAAATTCCTTTTTAATACGGCAGGAAGGATCTATCACGAGATGAATCTAACCGAAAAAATAAAAACGATGACCGAAGAGGAGGCTCTGGACATGCTGGCTAAGAATGGTCGCCTTGTGAAACGTCCCTTTATTTTCTTTAAAGAGGGTGGAATGGTCGGTTTTGAACCTAAAATTTGGGCCCTGAAGCTAAAGTAGGTTAGGGTGTTTTTGATATGACGGTCCCTCCCGAAAAAGACATTTTATTTCCAAAAAGCCGTCTTCTTGCAGAAGAGGTAAAACGCATTACTGGAATCTTGGAGGAGGTCTTAAAAGATCGAACCGTCCTAGCCAATCTCTCCAAGGAGGAACGAAAGGCCTTTCTTATTGCCGCAGGAAGAATTTCTCGCCCCGATCGATTAGAGATGATGAAGCTTACCAAGCGGTATCAAAAGATTAAAAAACAAAAACAACAGACCTCCGATCGAATGACGCGTGCGAAAACAGAGATCCGTAGAGCTAGAGAAAAAGCGGTTTTTGAGGCTCCTAAACAAATAACTAATAATAGACTACATGAAGAGGAAAGAATTCTAGAGACGCCCCGACACTGTTACGCATGCAAAGTCTCTTTTCATAAGTTACATTTTTTTTACGATGCCCTGTGCCCCAACTGTGGAGAGTTAAATTATTCGAAGCGATTTCAGACTGCGTCACTCAAAGGACAGGTGGCAATTATTACTGGATCTAGACTTAAGATCGGTTATCAAGCTGCCCTTATGATGTTACGAGCGGGTGCTAGGGTTATTGTGACTACTAGGTTTCCACATGATGCGGCTGTTCGTTATGCAAAGGAAGATGACTTTGGAATATGGCAAGAGAGACTTCAAATTCATGGATTAGATCTTCGTCATTCCCCAAGCGTGGAATTATTTACCAGATTTATTAATCAGCAATATGATCGGCTCGATATTTTGATTAATAATGCAGCTCAAACAGTAAGAAGACCGCCTGGATTTTATGCACACATGATGGATCTTGAGATGAAAACGCTATCCGAATTACCAGAAAATGTTCGTCCTTTACTGGGCAGTCATTCACAGTGTCGGTCTGCCTTTTCTACCAGTTTAATTTCGCCAACAGAAAATTCGGGAAGCCAATGGTTGTCCGAATGGCATTCTAATAGTATTGGACTCAAGATGAGTGCGGCGCTTTCACAGATTCCCTACGATTATGATGATAAATCTCACGAAGATTTAAAGGTATTTCCAATTGGAAAAACAGATAAAGATCTTCAGCAGGTAGATTTACGAACTATGAATAGCTGGCGCATGACCCTGGCCGATGTGCCTACACCAGAAATGTTAGAGGTGCAGTTAGTGAATTCGGTTGCACCCTTTATTTTATGTAGCAAACTAAAACCCTTGATGCTTCGTGATCGAACCTGGAAAAAACATATCGTGAATGTTTCAGCCATGGAGGGAAAGTTCACGCGCTATACTAAAACCGATAGACACCCGCACACTAATATGGCGAAAGCAGCTTTGAATATGATGACAGTCACTTCAGCTCCAGACTATGCTAAAGACGGAATTTTTATGAATGCTGTCGATACCGGTTGGGTGACAGATGAAGATCCCATACAGCTTTCTCAGCGCAAGCAAGAGGCTCATGATTTTCAACCTCCGTTGGATATCGTAGATGGCGCAGCCCGTATTTGTGATCCCTTCTTTTCAGGAATATTAAGTGGCGAACATGTGTGGGGGAAGTTTTTAAAGGACTATCAGCCGACAACTTGGTAAAGCACCCTCTTTTTAACTCGTAGCTTTTCAAAGTTCTTAAACTCTCGTAGCATAATATTAAGGAGATAATGATGAAACAAAATCCATTTACTGGCGCCTGGGAACATAAGAAAACAATAAAAAAGGATGAAAAGGCTACGACCCCTTCCGGTAGTAAAAAGCAACCCCCCAAGAAAAGCACCCCCAAACCCAAAAAAGATTCTGCAAAAAAGTGAGATAGTTGATGCGTTTTGTTCTGGTTTTTATTTTTCTTTTATTCCAGAGCTCTATTTGGTCTGAATCTGCAATTCCACCTTATCCAAGCTCTTTTAAAGTGATAGCCCCCTTCAATTGCCTTCAGGGATGGGCAGGAGGGAGAAAGTTCCAATAAACAGCAGTTGAATCGCTGAAAATTCGACATTTGCACCGGAGTAATGGCTAAATAGAGATTGATGAAACCACTCACCTCCAACTCGGAAGTACAGTCTCTACTAGGATACGGCCCGCCTGAGTTTGATCTCTTTCAACAGAGGTAAAAAACTTTTGGCCGTTGTCGGACATCCAAATATTTTCCGTGGTGAAATTATTAATTTTTATTGCCTTAAAAAAGGTGACCTCCGTTTGCTCCTGAAGGTTGTGTAGAGTCAGCCCTTTTCCATTTTCCCATGAGGCAAATATCGGTTGTTTTGATGAAATAAATACAGGAGTTTTTCCCTTGAAATTATAGAAAGCACATTCTCCAGGCTTATCCCAAAACAAAGTTTTTTCCGGGTGGTCTAAATGAAAAGCAAACGCATCGAAATTCTTATTATGAAAGGAATAGAACGCTTTAATGGGACCTAGCTTAGATTCAGGGTATTCGGTAATCTGTTCCATTGGGCAGGTGCTCCCATACCCAATCGCATCCACATTCATGCGATAAACAATCACCTTGTTTTCCAGTAATCCATTTTTAGTCGCATAAAAATACAAAAAAGGAAAAGTATTTTCCGGTGCTAGACCCTTAATTTTCCCAATGTTTTTACTTTGATGACAATACAGCTGCTGATGGTCTCGTTCGCTATATTTCAAGAAAACAAAATCGTATTTTCCTTTGTTGGATTGAATAGTTTGTAAACTATAAATAGTTTTCTCATGCCAGAAAAGATGTTGTTTTACTTCACTGGGACCCGCAAAGTAATGCCAATTGGGGTTTTCACTTGAGGTGTTCAAAAAATAGGTAGCGCTAGAACTTAAAATACGACTGGATTGGTCATCTATTAATCGTGAAATAGTCTTGTCTGCATAATTTAGAAAGCGATCTCTACCAGTTACTATATTAAAGGATCTCAATTGATTATTAAGATTCCTGTAAATAAGTTGTTCTGTCTGTTCCTGGTAAACAAAATCTTTAACCCAGTCTTTAGAGGGAATAATGGTTTGTTTTAGCTTGATATCCTTTGTAATATTCGCGAATGGCGTTCCTCCATCACCACCCAAGCATCGAATTTCACTAGCTAGAAGTGGGCTGGTAGGTAACAGGCTTATTAAAACAATAGTAAGGCATAAAAAATAGTTCATAGTGCCTCCTCAATCAACTGGACTTCACCAGTAAAAATATAATGAATCCCTTTTTTTTCTAAATATTGTGTTCCGAGCCCTATTTTCTTCATATTTTTTTTAACTCCATGAACGTGGTAGTAAATAAGGGTGTTATCGGTACTCGCGGTATAATCCCTATTGAATAAGGCAAAGATTATTTCTTCTTTCGTCATTGTTTTTTGCCTCAATAAGCAAAGGGTTAATTTGTCGGTAAGACGGGTCTCATTTAAAATTAGCATTTGGTCTAAAAAAGTTAAAATGGAGTTCCCTTTTTTTAGCTCTAGTACTAAAGGGCCGCTCTCTGTTCCGGTTGCAAAGGCCTTTTGAATCGACTCAAGCTGGCGCTTCACTGTTTTGAGTGGCTTTTCTTGGGCCATGGCAGCGGTTTCACTTAGGAGTTGTTTTGCTAATTTTATATTTCCAGAATCTCGATACAGTCCAATCGCAATAATTTTAGCCGTAAAATAGGCATACCAATCTATCTCTGGCGTTAAGCGAAGCCACAGATGATTCAGTGTCCTTTCAGCCTCCATAAAGTTTTTTTCATCACGGTAAATTTTTGCTTTCCAGGTTTCTATTAAAAATTGAATAGAGGGGTCTGTGCTTATTGGAATCGAGTAGATTAACTGCCTAACTGCAGCTACATCATTAGAGATCTGATCGTAACAATAGGCCAAGGTCATTTTTGCTTTAGCCTCATAATCGGTCGCTATCGATGTCCGAATTATTTTTCCAATAGTGGGATCGCTAGTTTCAGAAGAGGGGGGTCTGCATTTACATAAACAACGGCCAATTGATAGGTGATAGAGGGACTTTCGATCTCCTTCTCTAGTTTTTGAAGAGCAGAGCCATAAAAACTGAGTTCATTCTTTTTACCTAGTTCACTTAAAATACGCACAAACATGCCAATGAATTCAGCATGCTCTTTTTCTGGTTTAAAAGGAAGGCGATCAAAATATCTACGTAGAATATTATAGGCCTCTACCAATTTCAGTTGATAGAAATAACCTTTGGCCTTCGCAAGTTCTTTTTGCGTTTTAAGTTCCATGATTTTCTTGTCATCAATTAAAATGGGAAACCCCTGTACAGTACCATAGCAAGACATTAATGCAGTAAGACTAAAAAAAATGGAAAAGAGATGGGAACGGCAATAGCACAGCTGTTAACATAAGAAATTAATTCCGCTGGCTCTTCTTAGTTTTATTAATTAAAATATCACTACACTTAAAGTTTCACGTTACAGTTCTTTTTACTACGCAAGCTAGCAATCGATGATTCTAATTTAAAATTAATCTGCCCTTTTTTTAGGGGAAGTTTATTTAAGGAGACACCGCGATGAAATTAAGCTTATTAGTAATTCCCTTGGTGGCTATGGTTATAGGTGATGTAGGCTTTGCAAGAGATCAAGATGCCAAAATATTTTCTATTCTAGCCATAACAAAAACAAAGGAGGAGAGAAATCAGATTGCAAATGCGGGCATTGCTATCGATAAGGTTTATTCAGACTCAGTGGGATTTATTGGAACTGAAAAAGAGATCAAACAATTAAAGGCACTTGGCTTTGAGCTGAAAATTGCCGACCTTTCACAAAGAAAGCGGGATTTTCCGTCTGGGGACAGCTCCTTCCACAATTATAAAGAGGTCGGTGAAGCATTAGATGCTATCGTGAGTCAAAACCCTACAATTGCGCAGCGCTTTAGTATTGGAAAAAGCTTAGAAGGAAGAGATCTAGCCGGCATCAGAATCTCTGGTAGCTCCAAACGAGATTCCCTACCCACCGTTATTTTTATGGGCTGTCATCACGCCAGAGAACATTTGAGCGTTGAGGTGCCTTTAAAAATTGCAGAGTATCTTGCTCAAAATTATCAGAGAGATGCCAGAGTTAAAAACCTAGTTGATACTAGAGAAATTCTTATTGTTCCCATGGTAAATCCAGATGGAGCCGAATACGACATCAACAATGGAGAATATAAATGGTGGAGAAAAAATAGACGGCCTAATACAGATGGTACCTTCGGAGTTGATCTAAATAGAAACTATGGAACCGGATTTGCTGGAGCAGGATCTAGTAGCTCTCCTGCCAGCGACACCTATCATGGTCCATCGGCCTTTTCCGAACCCGAAACTCAGGCGGTAAGAGATTGGGTAAGAGGCCGTCGTAAAACCACGGTACTACTCTCTTTTCATACCTTTAGTGAACTTGTGCTGTGGCCATTTGGTCACACCAATGATCAAGTTCCTAGTAAAATTGATCAACAGGTTTTTGAAACGATGGGCAAAAAAATGGCAACTTGGAATAAATACACACCACAAAAATCTAGTGATTTGTATTTAGCTGCTGGAGACACCACCGATTGGGCATATGACGAGTTAAAAATATTTGCCTTTACCTTTGAATTGACACCAGACTCTATGTTTGCAGGTGGCTTTTATCCGGGAGCCAGTGCCATTGAGCCTACTTTCAAAGCCAATATTGAACCTGCTCTCTACTTAATTGAAAGAGCAGAAAACCCTTATGCGGTTTTAAAAAACCAGCAAGATCCTTTAGGCCTCATCCCCTAATATTGGAGTACCCCGATTTACTTTCCTAAATCGGGGTACTTTTTATAGTTATTTCTAGCGAAAAAATAGTTTAGTAGCATCCATCTATCGACGAAAGGCCCACACATGAACAGGTTATTCTTAGTTGCCTCAATTATTTTAACCGTTTCCTCTTTTGCCACAGCCGCAATCCCGCGCGCCTATAGGGTCGATTCCAATGGTAAATCTTTAGACCCGGTCGAGAGAAGTTTATGTGGAGTTAATGACATGACCCCCATGATTAGTGAACCGGTCAAAATGCAGGAAATGGGAACCCCTATTGGTATCTATGAAGCGACTATAGATGGGTCCACTGGCTATTGTACTGGGACTCTCATCACCAAGGATCTTTTTTTAACGGCTCAACATTGCGCTGCAAAGTGTGAGGATATTAATGTGACCTTTGGATTTTTAAAGGAAGGAAGATCGGAAAAGTTTTCCTGCAAAGAGATTATTGAAACGGGAGATTCTAGTTACGAGAATGATTTTTTCATTATTAAACTTGCAGGGAGTCCTGGTGTGAGCTGGGGTTGGTATGACGTTTCCGAAAAACCGGTACCACCGAATTCACCCCTACTCATGATTCATCATCCTCAAGCCACACCGATGAAAGTATCTCAAAAAAATTGTATTCTTCTCGAGGAAAAAGATAACTTTTTAATGCACCGTTGTGACACTCAACCAGGAAGTTCTGGCTCTGCGATACTCCTTCCTAATTATGAAAACCCAACAGAGACAAGAGTTGTGGGGGTTCATACTTTAGGCGGGTGTGATGACACCGCGAGTACAAGTAACAGCGGCCCCTCCATGCATCATTTGGTGACTATTAGCCCCACCTTAAAATCCTTGGCAAAATAAGTTTCTACACAGATTAGTGCTAGATTTTGGTGTGCGTTAACTAGTAAAATAATAGCCACACTATTTTTAAATCATAAACCTAAGTTGTTATTTGCCCATCAGGATACAAAACATACCTATGATCAAAGGCATTATTTTCGATTTAGACGGAGTCTTAGTAGATGCCGTGGATTGGCATTTCAAGGCTTTGAATAGAGCTCTCAATCTATTTGGTTATTCCTTAGACGAATTAGAACACCAGGAAAAATATGATGGTCTTCCTACAACCAAAAAACTTGAGATGCTATCGGAGTCTAAAGGACTTCCCAGAAACTTGCATTCTTTCATCGTTGCTCAAAAGCAAAATTATACGTTAGAAACTATTCGCAAAAACTGCATGGTTTCTTCACAGATTACGGAGCTATTAAGCTCTCTAAAAGAGAGAGGTTACAGTCTTGCGGTAGCCTCTAATAGTGTGAAACAAACCATCCATTCTGTTTTAGATCAAATGAGAATCACCTCCTATTTTGACGTGATACTTTCACGTCAGGACGTTTCTCGCGGAAAACCTCATCCCGATATTTTTTATCGAGCTTTAGAATTAATGAACTTAGGCTCTAATGAAACTTTAATTATAGAGGACTCTAAACCTGGCATCATGGCAGCCAATCAAGTCACTCCACATGTACTCGTTGTAAAATCTCCTACTGAGGTGAAGTTAGAAACCATTAATCCCGTGCTTTCAAAATTAGATCAAACCCTATCGCCAAATCTAATGACTCCGAAGCGACACAACCCTTTAATTCAGGTGGTAGTTCCCATGGCTGGTTTAGGAACTCGCTTTCAATCTGCAGGTTATTCGGAGCCCAAACCTTTTATTAAGGTGCTTAATAAACCGATGATCCAATGGGTCACTGAAAACATGACGCCATCACAATGGTTATATAATTTTACATTTATTTGTCATAGCGACCACCTGAAACAGGCTCACTATAAAGATGTCTTAAATTCTCTAGCCACCAAATCTCAGATCGTTCCCGTTTTAAAAACTACGGAAGGTGCGGCGTGTACCGTACTCCTAGCAGCGGATAAACTAAATCCAAGCCAGCCCCTACTTTTAGCCAATTCAGATCAATGGATAGATGCGCCGATAGATGCATTTTTAGATGACGCTATTAATTCAGGTTGTGATGGTTCGATTATGACCTTTAAAGCCACTGAAGATAAATGGAGCTATGCCAGGTTAAATACCATGGGAAGAGTCGTAGAGGTCGCTGAGAAGGTTCCTATCAGCGACCATGCCACTGTCGGGGTCTATTATTTTAAACATGCCGAAGATTTTATTAATGGGGCTTTTTCCATGCTTCGAAAAAATATTAGAACTCAAGGGGAGTTTTACGTCTGTCCAGTTTACAACGAATTAATTGGTGCTAATAAACGAATTAAAATTTTTGAAATTGGAAAAGAAAAAATGCACGGACTAGGAACCCCAGAGGATCTTGAGGCCTTTATCGATTGGCATACCACCCAACCCTCCCAATCCCCCCTATTTTATTCTGTTGATCCCGTCCCCAAAAACATGTAATTATTCGTTGGCCAAGGGTAAAAATTACATGGTTTTTGCGAGGGGGGAATTTGTGGATGTCATAGCAACTAATCAAGAGGTACCTGGTATCACTAGGTTTTTAACGCAAGATCTCAATATTTTGGCAATGCTTCAAATGGTTGCAAAAATAGCCCCTACCGAGGCTACAGTTCTTATTCAAGGTGAAAGTGGAACGGGAAAAGAG
>JABMMY010000302.1 GCA_013205415.1 Deltaproteobacteria bacterium | reverse complement strand
TAATTACATTTGCTGAGGGAATGCTTGGTTTTTCAAAAATTGATTCTTATGTTCTTGTAGAAAGAGCTGATGATTCTCTTTTCCTTTGGCTACAGGCTGTGAAAAAGCCAAGTGTGGCGTTTCCCCTACTAGAGCCGCAAATTTTAGAGCGAAATTATAAAGTGGAATTAGAGGATGAGGATAGAAAGAGTTTGAAACTCGAAACTAATATGACGGGTGGAAAAGTGTTTTGTATTATTACGATTCCCACAGACCCCACAAAAATGACAGCTAATTTGAAAGCACCTATTGTAATCAATCTTAAAAAGCGGATTGCCAAACAGGTGATTTTACACTCTCAGGACTATCCGATTAGAAAATCTATTTTTCCAGATTTGCAGCAGCATTGTGCTAGCAATGAGAGAACGATTTTCCCATCAACCGATACCACATCCTATCAAGCTATTCGTATCACCGAGGAAATGGATACCCTCACCAAAAATATATAATCGATAAAATTACTGTGATTTAAGTCTCAAGAGAGATCTGAATCTTAGCGCCAGAGGCAAAATTAATTGCCTAATTGGCGAGGCAGGCCCTTAGTCTGAATTGGAATATCTTAAGGATGTTTTCTTCGCTTTAGGTGTGTGTACTTTTTCAGAATTTTTGCAACATAGCTTTGAGTTTCAGGGAAGGGTGGAATTCCTTGATACCGATCTACGTTAGTAGGCCCAGCGTTATAAGCGGCCAATGCCCATTTTAAGTTCCCTTCATATCTATTAATTAACCTTCTCAAACACTCACAGGCGCCCATTAGATTATTAACGGCGTGGTAAGGTTCGTGGACTTCACAGTCATCTGCAGTCGAAGGCATGACCTGCATGAGTCCCATGGCCCCTTTATGTGAAGTTGCATAGGGGTTAAAGTTAGATTCGACAGCAACGACAGCTTCAACAAGCTTAGGATCTAATGAAGATCGTTTTGCGGCATCTTTAATACTTTCAAGAAGGGAGGAGGAGGGGGATGCAGTAGCGAAAACTGAAATGGATATAAACAAAATAATAGAACCAAGAATAAGAGCAAAGGATCTCACAAGGAATAAACAATTCCATAGGTTCCTAAAAAAACTGAGGTCTTTCCAGTGTAGTAGCGCCCTTCGGCGCGAATATTAAGTCCTATTAAGGGGATGTCTATACTAAAGCCTGGGCCATAGACCATGGTTCCCTGCGTGATCATATTACTTCCCGCGTAACCTAAATTTTCTGTGGGTTGGCTCATGAATCGAGCACCTCCCGCCGACAGTGAGCATGCTACATATTTTTGACCGATGGGAAGGTGAAGTCGTAATTCACTATGCAACATGAAGTGGGTGAAGGCATCCGCTCCCAATTCAACCGAAAGCGCAGGGATGAATTGATAACCCAAAAGAGCTCCAATATTTACCGTGCTTGCGAAAGATTTTGTCGAGGTTGCAGAGAGAGTTTCAAAACGAGACATCCCTATATTAGCGCTAACGTAGAACGGTTTTTGTTCTAGTGAAGAAAGCTCTCGATATAATTTTTTTACATCAACCTGTGCAAACTGAGGGGTGTAGACCTCCTCCTGTGCAATGAAATTAGATTCTGGCTGGCTTCCTGGAAGCGCTTGGTACTGTTTGGCTACAAAACTAGATATTACCTCCTGAAATGCAGTATTAAAACTCGCCCTAATTTCAGCCTCTACCGGCGTGGCTCCCTCAGCGGTAGTGAAATTTTGAGCACTCACGATATATTCTTTGGGGCGACTAGCATCAAAAAGGAAGATGGAGAGGCGAGTGTTTTCTAGGTACACAAAGCCAATAATATTGGAACCGACCTGTTGGAAATCGGCCAATATTTCAGCTTCACTAAAAGCGGTAATGGAATAGTTAGCTGCGTAGGTCTGAAATAGATTGGTATTGGCAGCGGCTTTAGCTAATTCATCTTGTAAAAATTGTGCAATTCCCAATTCAGTTTTATCGGTAGTCGTGATGATAGCTAGCTTATTTTGAGGTTCATTTTCCGCTCTAACGGAAAATGAACCAAGAAATAGAAAGGTAACGATTCCAGCCAGTAAAATAACTTGTCCAAAGGAACGGTTAATTTTCTTCATTAGTATTCCTTAAGCAGCTAACCTTGGCGGAGGTGCTGGTTTCTTTTTAGAGAAGTAGTAGTTTGAGGCTCTCTTATTAGGTCCTGATAACCTAATACAATTCAGCGCAAGTCCTACTGGAGCTTTTGAGAAAACTTTACAGGTTTGAATAGCCTCTACAATGTCCTTTGGGCGTGTATGAAAAATCCGAGCCACAAGAACGATCAAATCTCCTAGGCCCGACCATTGGTGAGCCAAGTTTGAGGAGAATAAAGGAGGCGTATCAATATAAATAGTATCGTACTGTTTTCTTAAAGAAGAAAGAACCTGTTCCATCGGTTTAGTGAAGTTAGGAAGCACACCGGGATCGAAGCGGCCACCGCGAGGTAAAAAATAGACCCCTTCATAACTGGTCTTAACAATAAAGGCTTGATAATCGGTGTTATCAGGATTTTCCAAAATAGATTTTAGTCCAGGCGTGTGATCCTCGACGACACCAAAGAACTTATTGGGATGTGAAGTGAGTAGGTCACCATCAATTAAAAGTGTTTTTCTAACTGAGTTTTGCGATGCCAGGCTTAGAAAATGGGTAACGGTGCTTTTGCCTTCTCTCGCATGAGGAGAACTCACCACAATGATCGGACACTTCGCCTCCTTCATCTCCCTCATAATTCTATAATTCATAATCTTTAGATATTCGAGAGAGTAGGCGGGAAGATCCTCTGTTGCCCCTTGCTTTCTGATGAGAGGTACCTTTCCAATTACAGGTAAATTAAGTCTATGGACTTCAGCTTCACTATCTAAACGTGGAAAACCTGCGATTAAGATAATCACTGAGATAGCGATTACAAAGATACTTAAAGAAAGTGATCCGTACATATGTTTTGAAAGCAGCGGAGCCACTCTAACTCCTGAACGGGTGGGTTCCTGAAGTCTGAATATTTCAGCTCCTCCTGCGGAAAGTTCTAATTCTGTCTCCTGTTGTTTTTGATACAGGTTGGTAAGAAGCTTTTTCTTATGGTTAAGCTCCATGAAAAAACGCTCGTATTGTAAGCGTTGCTGATTGAAAAGTTGCTCTTTCTGACCGAATAATCCGATCTCTTTCTCAGTATTAGCAAGCTTCATCTCATCGGCTTTGTACTCTAATTCAAGAGAGGCCACCTTCTGTCTTACGTCGGCTGTCGGGAGCGGAGTTCTCATGAAGGTTTGTACCTCCTCTTCGTTGAGATGCCCTAGCTTAGAAGTTACCTCCTCTAATTCATGTCGAATAAGTTGGATTCGTCCCTCTCTGTCGGGATGGTTAGACTGCTCGGTTAGGTTCAGTTGATATTGCAGTTCCGTAACTCTTTGCGTGAGCACAGCTATACTGGTGGTTCTCGCCGTATGTTCACCTTTTTTTGCGCGAGGAATAGTTAAAATAAGTTTGTAAATAGCCCGATTGGTGATCATGCGATGAGAAATATTACTTTTATCGGTTCGTAGTTTCTGTATTCCTTGATTATCTGTAGCTAGATTTAAGAAATTAATAAATTCTGCATTATTTCTTTGGTAATCGACGATAGTCTGTTCTTTTTCTTTGATCTGATTCACAAAACTTGAAATTTGGCGTGTTAAAAAGTCTCTTTTTAACAAAGATTCTCTTTGACCAATTTCAGGATAGTAGTTTTGAATGGTATTAAGATAACCTAAACACAAAGCATGTGCAGAATCTGCATTGTTAGAGGTGCAGTGAATACTATAAATATCACTATGTTTATCCCAACTCAAAGAAACCCAACTGCGCAAGACTCCAGCAGGGTAGGCCACTCCACCAGGAAATAAAGGCTTTAGATAAGCAGGTTGCCCTTCATTATAAATCTCAGTCAGCTGATTTCTAAACCGTTCCAAGACATCTTGGCTCGATAACAAATGAACCATGTTTTGCTTCCTAGCATTATTCATAGTGCTCGCGGAGGTTAAAACCGTCTGATAAATTTGTCGACGAGTAGTGTCAATAAGAAGGGTCGCATCGGATTCATAAACAGGAGGAGTTTTATGAAATTTGTGTAGCGAGATACCGTAGAGAACAAAAATTTCCAAAAGAAAAAGCCACCAATGAGTACGCAGGTACCCTAGAGCTTTTAATAGAACGTGAAATTCATTTACAGGTGCTTGATACATAAGTTTCCAAAGGCCTCACACCTAGTAACGGTCAATTGTGAAGAAACAATGAGTGAATAATGAAGATTTCATCACATTGTTAGCCGCGTCAATGATGCGCTAGGTGTTATTAATAGTTTGAGTTCTGAAATTTTAAGTAAGGCTTAGGGCCTGTGGCAATATTTCGCCACAGACCCTTGTGATAATTTTACCATAGCTAGGCCTATACCGATCCTTTTTTATCGTCTAAAAGATGATAAAAATAGGGGTGTCTCCAAACTAGATTCCCAGTCCAAATATTGCTATGCTAGAAAGATGATTATTATTAGAGATGAAGACCTTGAGATCACTCATGTAAAGGGTAGTGGCCCTGGCGGTCAAAATAGAAACAAGAGAATGAGTGGGGTGAGAGTCAAGCATTTACCCACCGGTTTAGTCGTAACCGCTACTGAACGTAGAAGCCAAGAGCAAAATCGTGTCGCCGCTCTAGAGAGATTAACGAGTAAACTTGAATTGTTATTTCATAAACCTAAAGTAAGAGTTGCTACAAAAAAAACTAGGGGATCGGTTAATAAAAGGCTGGCGACCAAAAAAATAGGGGCAAAGAAAAAAGAAACTCGTCGGCTCACTAGAGCCGATATTGAAAGTTAGGTATAATGTAATCATGAAATTTTTAAGTTCTACCTTATATGGTTCCACTCTTTACTTAGTCTTATTACTCACACAGCTTTTTATTATTTCAGGGTTATCTCTCACCGCCCTTTGGTTTTACTTTAAAAGGATAAGAAATGCAGAGTCTTCAGAGGCGATCCTTCCAGACTATGGGAATGAGGTAGCCGGCAGAGTCACTGAGAGTGTTATTGAGAATCAAAACCTATTCATGAAACAGGATGTAGCATTAGTAAACTCAGACATGCCAATGGGTTTTACAGATCCTCTTAATAAATTAAGTGAAGTTCATTTAGATCTTATAAAGGATCTGGAGGCTAAGGTTTCTAATTTAGAAGCCGAAAAGAAAAACCTATTCGGGCCTGAAAAAATAAAGATGGAGGAGCTTCAAAAAACAAATAAAGAGACTGAGGAGAAGATTAAATCGTTAGAGGCTAATCTGCTCGAATTTGATATTTTAAAGGAGGAGATAGGATCATTAACGCAGTTAAAAGCTGAAAATAGATCCTTTAAAGAGGAGGTGGTTAAAATTCAAGAACACACATCTCAACTGGAGTCTCAGACAAAACTACTAGAGGCTAAAATTGAACTTCAGAGGTCGGTAGAAAATGAGCTAAAATCGACGATCAACGCTCAACCATTAGAGGTATCGGCCCCACAGACGACTCAGATTCCTATGGCTCCAGAGATGAATATCATTCCAAAGGTTGTGGAAAACATCTCTCCCTCGGAGGTCCTTATCGATGCCTCTAGTGAAAAAAGTTTAGAGGAGCTTCTAAATGAGATCGAATCGCTAACCTCTGAGAAAAAGGGTCCCATAAGAAAAAAGGCTTAACTTCTCAATTCGCTTCCGGCGCCTTTTCCAGTTCACGGGTTAATTGGGTTTCCATCTTTAAAATATGATCAATGCGATATAGTAATAATTTCTCCTCTAAGCCATCCGATGGAGAGGGTAACCAACCGGTATAAAAATCGTGAAACTGCTCCAGGTCCTTAATTAGACGAATTCTGACTAAGGGCCGATTATCTTCCGTTTGTAATTTGGCAAAATTAAATTTAATCGAATATCTATATTTCTCAGGCAAATCTATGGGCTCTGCAACGGTTAGAAAAAGATCGTTATACGGGCCATTAACCAATTCTGAAATAATCTTTCCAGAATCCTTGTTACTCACCTTTAAAGGATAATCGTTAACCGCCTTTAAAGAGGCTAGCCACACATCGTCATAAGTCCCCTCATAAACACGTGTGTAAAAAAGCTCAGTTTTTGGAGTTGAAGCACACCCTACCATTCCCCCTAAAATAACCGCGAAACTTGCGCAGCCATAAAAAAAGAATGAAAATCGAAACATTTTAATCCTTCCAAATCTAGGTTTATTAGCTATAATTTTAGTTATAGCTAATAAATAGTGCTAATAACCGCTGAACTTTCTTTTTTTAGGCCTAAAATCATGAAGCATCTAGTCGAACAGTTTATTTTTAATCTGGCCCTATGGTCTTCCCATTGGCTTAGAAACCATTCTAAAACTAAATGGCAAAGGCTATTCACAGACATCGAAAAAAAGAGGTCTCCTACCCTAGATCGGAATGTTTCGGCCTCTTATAAAGCAAATAATGAGATAGGGCTGCAGAGCCTTGTGCAGGTGGCATCTTCAGGTGGCTTGGAACAGTACGGAAAGGACTCGGTCTCTTTGCCATTGTGGGCCAAAGAGATTCCAACCTTTTTACAGAATCAATTGAGCGATCATACTAGGAAGGCCTATGAGTCGGATCTGAAGCAGTTTTTTCAATTCTTAGAGGGGCGAATTAGTTCTGAACACATTGAATCATTAAGGCCTGATCACATTATTTTATTTCGGAAGGCGTTAGAGGAGGGTCGATTGAATGGCAAGGTCATGGCCCAGGCGACGGTGAATCGAAAATTAGCTGTAGTGAAGAGTTTTTTAAATTGGCTGAAATTGAATCGGGTGTTGAGAGAGAATCCTGCCCAGCTGGTGAAGGGGTTTCCCCAATCACAGGAGTCCTCATTAAATGGTTTATCCGATGATGAGGCCAGAAAGATATTGGCACTGCCCCAAAGAAATAAAAGGGCAGGGGCTTTGCATTACGCAGTTCTTCATGTGTTGCTTTATTTAGGGGTTCGAAAAAGTGAACTATTAAATTTAAAGATGGGTGATCTGGTCGAGGAGAGGGGAGTGACTGTGTTACGAGTTAGGGGCAAAGGTCACAGGGTTCGCATTCTGCCATTAACCCTCCAAATAAAACAGGTGTTAGAGCATTATTTTTACGTTTGTCGACGAGATAGAACACAAATGGAGGCCCCATTATTTACGCCCACAAAAAATCCATTCTCCGGACAGTTAATTAAAAAAATGCACCCTCACGCCATCACCTATATCGTGATTCACTATGCAAAAAAGGCGGGGGTACTAAAGAAGATCTCTCCTCATTCTTTACGGGCCACCTGTATTTCTAATGCCTTAGATCGTAAGGCCACGCAGCGTTCGGTACAACACTTAGCAGGGTGGTCTACCCCTTTAATGATTCAGAGGTATGACAAACGGCGAGATGATTTAAAAAATTCAGCGGCTTACTTAATCAACTATGGTGAGTCTGAAGAGGCTACTTCAAAAGAGCTGTAATCACAGAGGGACGAGCTGAGATTTTTTCTACCCATTGGGTGATAAAGGGAAAAGATTTTAGAAAAGTTGGATTGGGTTGAATACGAAAAAGTTGTCTGACAAAAGGAAAAAGATTCACCTCAGCTAAAGTAAAATTAGTTCCTACAAGCCAGTCCTGTGTTTTTAATGTCTCCTCTAGTTTTATGAGGTGAAGTTTTACCTTCTCCTCAGCCCCGACACACTCTAAATTTGAAAATCGATTTTCTCCATATTTAAACCGATCGATTGCAGGTTTTAAATGATGATTGCACCAGTAGGTCCATAAACGAACATCGGCCTTCTCTCCTGGTAGAGAGGGCATGAGGGGCCTGTGTTCGGGCGCTAGGTCATTGACATACTCTGTAATAATTGCGGATTCGTAAATTATTTTTTCTCCGTCAACCAATACGGGTACTTTAACTTCTGGATGTAAGGCCTTTAATTTCTCAGAGAAATGATTGAGATCCTCCTCCTGGATGTGGAATGCAATCTCCTTTTCATTGAGAGCGATTCTTACTCGCATCGCAAACGGACATCTACGATAGGAATAAACTATGAGAGAAGAGGGCATGTATTTTTATAACAAGATTAGAAACAAAAAGGATAGAAAAAAGGGCCGTTTTCATCTAATCTAGGAAGATGAATTCGAGGAGCGTTGCAAGGCATCTATTGCCCTAGGCTTGAATTCGATCGTTGTAACGGCGCTCACTAAATCATCGTGCTAGGCACGACTAGAGGTGGTGAGTGGTTTCTTTCTGTAGTTTTCCTTCTATAGACCCACTAACTGCACTAAAAAAATTACTTAACTGTAATAGGAGCTAAAATATGCATGGCGTTAAAGATTATGTAGTGGCAGATATGGGACTTGCCGATTGGGGTCATCGAGAAATTAAAATTGCAGAGACGGAAATGCCGGGACTGATGTCGATTAGGTCTGAATTTGCAGCCTCTCAGCCACTTAAAGGGGCGAGAATAACCGGTTCATTACACATGACCATTCAGACAGCGGTATTGATTGAAACGCTGACATCTTTGGGTGCTAAGGTTCGTTGGGCCTCTTGTAATATTTTTTCCACTCAAGACCATGCTGCTGCGGCGGTGGCTGCGACAGGGGTTCCTGTTTTTGCTACTAAAGGAGAGAGTTTAACCGAGTATTGGGACTACACTCATCGTATTTTCGAATGGTCTGATGGTGGATTCTCTAACATGATTTTAGATGATGGTGGAGACGCGACACTTTTACTTCATTTAGGTGCTAGAGCGGAGAAGGATATTAGCGTTCTTTCCAAACCTACTTCAGAAGAGGAGACCGTTCTATTTACCACTATCAAAAATAGGATTGCTGTGGATCGCAATTGGTATTCCACACGTCTGGCTCATATTAAAGGTGTTACCGAGGAGACCACTACGGGAGTTCATCGTCTTATTCAGATGCATGCTCGTGGCGAATTAAAATTTCCTGCGATTAACGTTAATGATTCTGTAACTAAATCTAAGTTTGATAATCTTTATGGTTGTCGTGAATCTTTAGTTGATGGAATTAAACGTGCGACCGATGTGATGATCGCTGGAAAGGTAGCTCTTGTTTGTGGGTATGGAGATGTGGGCAAGGGATCGGCTCAGGCCCTTAGAGCTCTTTCTGCTCAGGTGTGGGTCACAGAGATCGATCCTATCTGCGCTTTACAGGCTGCGATGGAGGGCTATCGAGTTGTGACCATGGATTATGCAGCAGATAAGGCCGATATCTTTGTAACGACGACAGGAAACTTCAAGGTCATCACTCATGAGCACATGATCAAAATGAAGGATCAAGCGATCGTTTGTAATATTGGTCATTTTGATAATGAGATCGATGTGGCCTCTCTTGAAAAATATAAGTGGGAGGAGATAAAACCACAGGTGGACCACGTGATCTTTCCTAATGGGAAAAGAATTATTCTTTTAGCAAAAGGGAGATTAGTTAATTTAGGTTGTGGAACTGGGCATCCAAGTTTTGTAATGTCCTCCTCCTTTGCCAATCAAACTATTGCGCAAATTGAGCTGTTCACTAATGGCACTAAGTACCCTTTAGGTGTTCATATTTTGCCGAAACATCTAGATGAAAAAGTAGCTAGACTGCAACTTAAAAAATTAAATGCAGAGCTTACGGTATTAAGAGAGGATCAAGCGAGTTATATTGGAGTTCCATTAATGGGCCCTTATAAACCGGATCGTTATCGTTATTAATTAAAAAAGGAAAGGGGATGGGCTAGTCGCTTGTCCCCTTTTTTATCTCACCATTTGAACGATAAATTTACGGCCTTTAATTTTCCCACCTGAAAGTCGAGTCATAGCCTGTTTGGCAGAACTTTGAGTGATCGCTACAAAAGAAACACGATCTAAAATTTCTATCTTTCCTACATCGGTGCCTGCAATTCCCACATCACCGGTGAGTGCCCCAAGAATGTCTCCAGCACGAATCTTATCTTTTCGACCCGCAGAGATTGAAATCGTTTCCATTTTAGTGGGAGTCCCGACTCTTTTAAATTCAGATTGTTTCACTTTTTTAATTTCGGTAGCCTCGATTACAGAAATTTCAGCGGTGATATAATCTCTGACAGCCACCAGCTTTTCCGATTCTCTAGAGGTAAGAAAAGAGACTGCGACCCCTTTTTTACCTGCGCGGCCAGTTCGGCCAATGCGATGAACGTACTGAGCAGGATCCCCAGGAAAGTCATAGTTAATCACAGCATCTAAACCCGCAATATCGATTCCTCTAGCTGCAACATCGGTGGCAACTAGAATTCTAGTGGTTTGATTTCTAAATTTTGCCATCACTCGTTCTCGTTCTCCCTGATCAAGATCGCCGTGAAGTTTATCGACGCTGGAACCACATTTTCTAAGATCGGTAACGAGTTCGCCAACGGTGAGTTTTTGATTGCAAAAAATCAGGACAGATTCTAAGGGTCTCGATGCTAAAAATCGGAGTAGGGCATCTGTTTTAGTGGCAGGATGGGTATTAATGACAATTTGCTCGATGGCCTGAATCTCATCTTCAGCCGCATCAATAGTGATCCTTTTTGGAGATTTTTGATATTGTCTACTTAAGGTTTCGATAGTGTTTGGGTAGGTGGCTGAAAAAAGAACGGTTTGTCGATTAGTGGGGGTCTTTTTTAAAATCTCTTCGATCTTATCGCGAAAACCCATATCGAGCATTCGGTCGGCTTCATCAAGAACTACCATCTGAACATGAGTTAGGTTTAATTTATCTCGGTTAATGAGATCTAGTAATCGTCCTGGAGTTCCGACTGCGATATGAGCTCCATATTCCAAACTTTTAACGTCAAAGTAGGCCGCATGCCCTCCGGAGAGTGTGACTACCTTTAGATTTTTTTCCGAACGGCCAATCTTACGAATTTCTCTAGCTACCTGAGTGCATAGCTCGCGGGTGGGGGAAAGAACAAGGGCTTGAATGAAATTGTCCTTCACAGCTATTTTTTGGAGTAGTGGAATGGCAAAGGCGGCCGTTTTTCCGCTGCCAGTTTTGGACTGTGCAATCACATCCTTTCCTTCAAGAAGGAGGGGAATGGCCTGCGCTTGAATGGGCGTCTGTTGGACGTACCCAATATCGGCGATGACCTTTAACATTTCAGGAGTCAGTGGAAGGCTTTCAAATCGTAGTGACATGGAACCTGACGTACCACAAATAGCCCTCTTATGGGGTGACAAAATTAAGCCCTTACAGGGTTATAGAAAAAAGAGAGCTTTAAGGGGAGATCTCTAAAAACTGGGGCTGCCTCCGTCCCCCACAACACCCACAGTCCCCCACAACACCCACAACATTGTCTTTCCCTTGAGTTGAGCAAGTAGTATAGCAATGGAAATTTTAGCGGTGATAAAAAGAGCTTAATCGGGTTATGGGGAACACATTGGAAGAGAAGATTCGTCAAATTCTGGATAGATGCTTGGGGCTGGATTCCGGCCAAGCTGTTATGAGCCGTCTCTCTGGAGGTATCACAAATCATAATTATAAAGTGACCTTAGGCGATAGATCTCTTGTGGTTCGTTTAGGGGGAACGGGGACGGAGCACCTAGGTATCAATCGGCATTACGAGGGCCAGACGGCTAAGATTGCGGCTAAGGCCGGCATTTCTGCTGCTGTACTCTATTCGGATCCCCACCACGGAATTTTAGTTTCCGAATTTCTTGAAGGGCAAACGCTGTCTCCTGAAATGGCTCGAACTCCTGAGATCTTTTCCAATCTGGTGGCGGTCATTAAAACGATTCATCGGGCCCCCTCCTTTCCCGGTTCTTTTTGTCCCTTTGCAACGGTTAGTAGGTACTATCAAGATAGTTTTAAACGCAAAGTTATTTTCCCTGAGAGTGCCGATGATGCACTTGTGGTGATGGGCACTATAGAAAAGGCTTTAGGAGGGCATCGTCCTCAGGTGTCGTGTCATAATGATCTTCTTTCTGGAAATTTTATTAAGGATAAAACTAAAATTTGGGTAGTCGATTGGGAATATGCCGGCATGGGAGATCTTTTTTTCGATTTGGGAAATTTTTCTATTAATCTTGAACTATCTATCGAAGACTGCACTAAAGTGATTCAGGCCTATTTCGGAGAGCTTAATACTTCCCATTTAGCTAGGTTGCATTTGATGCGTCTGAGTTCAGATTTAAGAGAGGCCTTTTGGGGCTACTTACAATCGGCAGTTTCTCTGCTCGATTTTGATTTTCGTGGTTACGGAGAAAAACATTTAACTCGATTTTTTCAAAATCGATCTTCTGGAGATTTTGTCACGTGGATAAAAGCAGTAAAGTAGTTCAGTCTGAAGTTACCCTTCCTAAAAAGGCCTCGATCGTTATTATTGGGGGCGGTATTGTAGGCTGTAGTATTGCCTATCATCTTGGAAAACGGGGTGAGCGGGATGTGGTGCTTCTTGAAAAGGGTGAATTAACGAGTGGATCCACTTGGCATGCAGCCGGATTGGTAGGCCAATTACGATCCTCCTTAAATGTGACCACGATGCTAACTTACAGTGTGGATCTTTATAACCGTCTTGAAAAAGAGACCGGTCAACCCACCGGTTGGAAAACGGTAGGTGGACTTCGATTGGCCTCATCCAAAGATCGAATGATTGAGTTAAAAAAAGCTGCGACCTCAGCTCGAAGTTTTGGAATGGAAATGCAATTGCTATCTCCGAAAGAGGCTCTAGAGCTTTTTCCAATTATGAGTTTGGACGGTGTCGTGGGAGCGGCCTTTATTCCCACCGATGGTTATGCGGATCCTTACATGGTAACGATGGCTTTAGCGGCGGGGGCCAGAAGCTCGGGTATTAAAATTATTCGCCAGGTAAGAGTTACCGGCATTGAAGTTAAAAACAGAATGGCTACGGTAGTTAAGACGAATCACGGAGATATCGAGGCCGATATCGTCGTTAATGCCGCAGGAATGTGGGCGCGTGAAGTGGGGCAAATGGCTGGAGTGAGTGTGCCGTTAATTGCAGTTCAGCATCAGTACATGGTCACAGAGGTGATTCCTGGCCTACCCAAGGGCCTACCCACTATGAGAGATCCCGATAATCTTGTTTACTATAAGGAGGAGGTTGGAGGACTTGTGATGGGTGGGTACGAGCACAATCCCATTCCCTGGTCCTTAAATGGTATTTCACGAACCTTTGGTCAAGAATTATTGCCTTCAGATTTTCATCATTTTGAACCCATTGCAGAATTGGCCATGAAGCGCACTCCGTTGTTGGCTAATGTAGGGGTTCGACAGTTAATTAATGGTCCCGAGGCCTTCACTCCCGACGGCACCTATGTCATGGGAAAGGCTCCTGAACTAAAAAATTATTTTGTGGCTGCCGGTTTTAATGCGCACGGAATTGCGGGTGGTGGTGGCGCGGGTCTCATGATGGCCGAATGGATTTTAGATGGACGACCTAGTCTTGATCTGTGGGATCTTGATATCACTCGATTCGGTCGGCACCACGGAGATCCTGTATTTTTAAAGGAGAGAACGCTTGAACTTTACGGAAAACATTACAGTATCTCTTGGCCCAAAGAGGAACACACTACAGGAAGAGATGTTTATAAAAGTCCGCTCTACGAAATCTTAGCGAGCCATCGCGCCGTTTTTGGTTCTAAGTATGGTTGGGAAAGACCTAATTGGTTTGCACCTTTAGGTGTCGAGGGAAAGGATATCCCTACCTTTGGTTGGCCTAATTGGCATGAGGCTGTGGGAAAGGAGCATCAGGCTATTCGTCAGCAGGTGGCATTAATCGATCAAAGTTCATTTAGCAAATTTGATATTCGTGGACCTGGAGCCCTGTTATTTCTCCAGCGGTTGGTGGTTAATAACGTCGATAAACCGATAGGGTATTTGACCTACACGCAGTTGTGTAATGAGCAGGGTGGAATTGAGGCAGATGTCACAGTTCACCGATTAGAGCATGAGGAATTTTATATTGTCACCGGTACCGCCTTTGGAACCCACGATTTAGCCTGGATTCGAGACCGCATGCCGGAGGATGGTTCGGTTACTATCACCGATGTCACTCCACTGAAATCTGTAATTAATGTTTGCGGTCCACTTTCTCGTCGATTACTTCAAAAGGTAACTAAGACCGATTTGACCCACGAAAACTTTCGTTTTGCTCAGGTGCTTCCGATTACTATTGCAGGAGCTACCGTATATGCTGCACGTGTGACCTATGTGGGTGAGTTAGGGTGGGAATTGCACATGCCAAAAGAATCTGCCGTAGCCGTCTATCAAGCGCTATGGAATGCGGGAAAAGAGTTCAATGTGATCAATGCGGGATATCGAGCTATTGAATCCTGTCGCTTAGAGAAGGGTTATCGTTACTGGAGTGCCGAGCTCTCAGGTGATTATTCTCCATTTCAGGCGGGATTGGGTTTCTGTGTTGATTTTAATAAGCCTGAATTTTTAGGTCGAGCGGCTCTATGGGAAGAAAAACAGAAGGGGCCTTCGCGTAAGCTCTGTTGTTTTACTTTAGATAGGGCGGTTCCCATGCATGGCAAAGAAACCATTTTATTAAATGGAAAGGCCGTCGGACTTCTTACCAGTAGTGGTTTTGGCTATACGATTAATAAAGCTATTGGGTATGGTTACCTTTCACTAGAAAATATTCAAGAGAGTGGTTATCAGATTCAGGTCTTAAATGAGACTATCTCTGCACAAAGAGAAAAATCGGTTCTTTACGATCCTAAAAGGGAACGTATTCTTAGTTAACTAATGGAAGGGGATTTGGTAGCTGGGGAGGGATTTGAACCCCCGACCAAAGGATTATGATTCCCTTGCTCTACCGACTGAGCTACCCAGCCCTATCTTGATTCGGTGATAAAAGAAGAACTTAATCAGTTATTTCTAAAAAGTCTAGCAGCCACTCTTTTAGAAACGTGAATAGTTACTCAATAACAACTAAAATACAAAACCATTTTTTTCAAAAAATGCAGCGCAGTCTCCCTCTTCGCGGCCCTGTATTTTTTTACAGATAGGGGATATTTTTCCATCGGGTCCAGCATTCCCTATGGGACCTTTGCTTCCCTGGACCCCCTTAGGACCCGCTGAAGGTTCGGGGCATATGTGATGGGGATCCCAACTTCCAGGCCCACCATCCCCTCCCTCTCCTCCCTCGCCACCCTCGCCGGCGTTGCCTCCTCTTCCGGGCTTTGTCTCTATAGACAGATCGAGTTCAGAACCCTCAGTAACTTGAAGATAGACCTTAGGAGTGTTGCCACCCTTTCCCCCTAATCCCCCTTGTAAACCCGGATAGCCTGGTAATCCTAAGTCTCCGTTGTGACCGTTAGGATTTACACATAGATAGGCTAGACGCCATTCAGGTGCTAAAGGGGGAAAATGTTGATCTGTTAAGACGTTGGCTACGATGCTGTCTTTTGTGGGTTTCACTAGCTCCCATTGAGTGCCCGGTCTCCCTGTAACCCCTTTAGCTCCAGTCATTCCTGTGACTCCACCACCTCCGACCTGGCCCTTAGCTTCGATAGTAAGTTTTCCAGCGGCCTTATTAACCTGAATGACTAAAATATCGGCCTCTTGACCATTAGATCCTAGCTCTACTCTATAACTTTCGCTAAAGGTTCTAATTATTCCATCATCGGAGATTAATTCGTCGGCCGTGATTTGCGTTCTTCCTCCCTGGGTCTCAATTACCCCAGACTTGGTTAAGAAAATTCTGCGATAGGTAGAAATATTATTGGCTTGAATGATAGTTGAAACGACAAGGTCGACAGGAACCGTTGCTTTGAGTGTTGCCTTTTCAACAAAGTGTGAACCCATTAGAAAACCTAGCGAATAGATATAGGTCATACCCGCTTGCACTTTGGTATCGATGCTTTCTGTCTGTCCTTCAACTAATGTTTGAAAAGGGATTACCTCCTGGTCATTCTGTTTTTTTAATAGCATCCAAGTTCTGTCCTCCCCTTCAGAATCCTTTAAAAGTACAGGGGCCCAACGCAGGTTAATTTGATATTGATTGGCTTGGGGTAACCCCACAGCCTTAAATTTAAAAAGAGTATTGCCTTCATTACCCATGGGACTATTTTTTTCGGAGCCCCATTTTTTCGCTGAATTATGACAACCAGAAATTAAATAGGAAAAGATTAAAATAGATAGGAAAAAAAATGAACGAGATATTAGATGCATTAGGCCCCCTTGAAAAACTAAACACCAAATAGCAGGTTTAAGTGTTCTATTTCAATGGGGAGAGGGGAGCGTTACAAAAATTAATGTTTGTATGCAAAAAGTTTTTCTAAAGCGATTTTGCATCTCATTTTAAAGAGATCGTAACTCTGCTGTGGGAGCACCCCGTAGAACTTAGTCAACGCCTTTTCAATACGCGCTCTCGAAGCTTCCGAGATTTTGGCATTTGAAAGATATCGATAAATCTTAGGATCAATTGCAGAATGAATAGTGTGATTATATAATTTGCCGGCATTGAACAGGTCCTTCATATGCGGAGGAGCCTCTTGAGGGTTTCCAACAAATAAAATTCGGCCATCGGCATCGGTTAAAAAATTAACCGCTTGTGCCGCTGGCCCTGCATTTCCGCCGATGCTTTCAAGAGCAGCTTTAGCCGATACGTTCTTTAATGATGATTGGTTCGCATTTTCAGAGGTTAACTCATCTCCATTTTTGAGAAGGCGTAAGTTCTGTGTCAAGTAGGTCTTATAAGACTCACTAAATTTCTCTTCGCTCTCTCCCTCATACCGACTTTCGGACCTAGTAAGACCTAATTTCATTTGTTTATTAGCCAATTCTAAAAACGTTTCTATGTTCTGTTTTGAGTCAAGTTTGAAGGTCTTGGCTAGGTCTAAAAATTTGGTATTGAACTCAGACTTAGTCTTATCGGTGTAGCGAGACTCATTAATTATTAACGCAGCTAGCGCCGGATATTTTAATTTAAAAGCATCGATATTATAATCAGGGTCCTGTCCCAAAGTTAATGCCGAGATCGAAAAGAGTGAAACACTAATTAGAGTAATTAGAAAATTAGATATCATAGTCATGGATATATTTTAGCCCATTTCAAAAAGAATAGCTCAAAAATCTGATTAGTATTATTTGCCTAGGAATAGGTTGAAAAAGGTTTTTGGAGGTGGCGGAACCGGTTTGAAATTCTCTCCATTAGGATCTGTAGCGGACGAATGAATCTTTCTCTTTACGAACGGCGGGGCCTTATACCACATTCCGTTCTATTCTATGCGTCCACTCTTTTGAGGAAGGTCAACTCACAACGTCCTGGAAAATTTTTTTAAGCCGCTTTTTTAAAGCGCGTCGAGTTGCAGATCAAAATTTTGATCGCCAACTTTCAATGAAAAGAGCCTAACCTATGTATAATCCAATTAAGTTCCAACTGCCAATTCGACAAAATAGATAGACTTCGCCAGAGCAGGATCGGAGGTTTTTACTTGGTAATGACACACGATTTTTTTTTACATTACGGAAGTTAACTTGGGCCCTCTTTTGCAACCTCTCTAGTACGGTAAGGAGAGGATCTGAATTCAGCTTGTATACATATTAAAACGCTAAGCCTTTGGTTTTTCCTCGGGTGTATTTTCTTTTCGGCTACAGGCTTCTGCCTTGAAGTAGGTGAAATCTGGAAGGACGAAAAGGGAAACCAATACGCCATCGTAAAAAAGCTGGGAAGCGGTTCTTACAGTGATGTAGTTCAAGTGACGTGTGTAAAGGGTCCACAGAAGGGACAAACAACCGCCATGAAATTTGCCAATAATACAATTTACACTACGGCGAAAGAAACGACGCAGATCTATTCCAGTAAAGAGTACCAAGAACTTATTCGCGATGATCCCAAACATATCTTGCGTTACGAAAGCCCTCAGTTTGTTTGGCTCGGTACGGGCGATTCTACCGAAAAACGCATAGTGGTACGCTCTGAATTAGCTAGTTCAACGCTCGACTCTAAGAGTCCGTTCACACTGTCACCCGAAAAGCAAAGACTGCGGGCCCGAATCGTTTATGAAGAAGGAGATGAAGCGCTACTTGCTTTGGCAAGAAAAGGGCTCGTACACGGGGATATTAAACCCGCAAATTTTTTAAACGTGAACGGCACCATAAAATTAGGAGACCTGGACGGATTGACAAAGCAGGGAACTTCCAGCGTCACCTTTTCGGCGTATTACGCGGCCCCAGAACGTTTGGTTTATTCAAATGCTCTAGCGGCTTTTCCTACCGAAGATGCTTTTGCCCAAGCTCAGGTGGTGAGCCATCAACTCTTTCCCATTCCTCTTTTGGGACAATACATAAAAGATCTTCACGGAGATGGAAGGCTTCAAAATATACTATTCTACATGAGGAGAGTGGATCAACTTAGGTCCTCTCCAGAAGAACAAAACGATTTTCGGCAATACGTCGAAAAACAGCTCGACTCGCTTGCTCTCACCACTGAAACAGAACAAAATATGAAGCGTTTTCTTAAAGCCGCGTATGAAATTAATCCAATCATGCGAGCAGAACATCTAAAAAAGGAGTTTCCTGAGACGTTTGGAAAGGCCTATGAGCAAAGCGGGTTTAACACAATCCTATCGCTGCTCAAATCAGGAGGCGGCATCAAAACCGCGGTGGCAAAAACCGAACCCGCCACAGAACAAATTCTGAATAACGTAAATATAGCGAGCGAGAAGACAAAGATCATTCTGCCAAACCCTTCCAACTGTATTCTCACTCTGACTCGCGTAGCAGATTTTCTATAGAATGATGGCCTTCTAGTACCTGTGAGGAAGATCATGCGGTCAGCATTTTTACTCACCTTCTTGTACATGTACCAATTAGCAGATTGAAAGGTTACCCAACTAGTTTTTGATCTCCAAATCTCCAACTAAACGCATGCGCGAGGCAACAATGAGTTTGCTCTGGGAACTGAACACACGGGGCGGGTGATTACAGCCCAAAGATCTCGTCTAACCCTGCTTTCCACGGTCGACAAAGTACACTCCCAATATTCTGTGCCTTGTCACTGCGGGAAAGATAGTAAATTTTTTCAGGATTAAAGTCTTTCGCCAGGCGCTCTAAAGCCGTCACTTCAACTTCATTTATTTTTTCAGTCGACTTGATCTCAATTACAATCGGACGACGGCGGCCTTTGGAAAGAACAAGATCAATTTCCGCATTGCTATTCTGTGTTTCGAAATAGGCTAGTCTAAAATCACGTTCCAGATAGTGATTCAATCGAAATACTTCAGCTATGATAAAATGCTCGAAACAGTCTCCGTAGTATGAAGTGCCTGATTTTGGAATCATATCCAACGTCTGCTCAAGCGCCCTCTTCACGCCTACGTCGAACCAAAAAAACTTTGGCCTTTGCCGCTGGGCTTTACGAATCGATTCGTGGTAGGCGGGTAAATGAAAGCCCATCCAGGTATCTTCAAGAATTTGAAAGTAAGATTGAATGGTTTTGATGTCTGAACCCACATCTTTTGAGATGTTTGCATAGTTCAAGATCTTTCCATTGTGTTGGGCGGATATTCTAAGAAACTCCCGAAAGGGCTCGAGGTTTCTTACGATTTGCTCTGCCCTGATTTCTTCATTTAAGTAAACGAGGGCATAGGCTCTAAGATATTTTTCTTTTTCATTTCCTTTGAGCGATAGTAGTTTAGGTAAACTTCCCCACTTCAAGATGCTTTCTAGATCGAATTTCTTTCCGAGTTCTTGGTAGGTGAGCGGAAAGAGATAATTCACAAATGCTCTCCCCGCAAGTAGATTACTACCGCCCCGTTTCAATTTTCGTGCGCTGGAACCCGATAAGGCAAATTTAACTTTGTAATTCTCGATCATGCGGTGTGCAAGATCTAGTAATTTTGGCACTCGTTGAACTTCGTCGAGCACGATCCACTTTGGCTTTTTCTTCATTGCCAGGTACTCGTTTTCCAATGTCTTGGGTCTCTGTCTGAACCTATCTTCTTCTTCGGGATCCAGGAGATCGATGTACCAAGCATTGTGATGAGTCAATTGGGATTTCAGCCAACTAGATTTCCCTGTCCCTCTAGCGCCAAATAGAAAGAAACTTTGGGAGGGCAGAGTTAAATACTTTCGCTGGATCATACTCCATAATTCTACAGGTTTTATGGACCTCAATCAAGCCCTTAATGGAACCTCGAAAAAAGGACTGAAATCCGAGTATTACCTGCTTAGGAATAGCTTAAAAAAGGTTTTTGGAGGTGGCGGAACCGGTTTAAAATCCTCTCCATCAGGAAAGGAGGGAGGCACAATCGGGGGAATTGGTGGAGAGTTTGGTGGTATAGCAACCGAAGGTGCCGGTGCAAGGGAATCATAAATAGATAGAAACAGAGGCTGCTCATCGGAGGAATTTATGAATTCCAATCTTAATCGTCTTTGAAATAGAAAACAAAGCTCAGCGGTCTGCTTTATGGCAAGGGCATCTCCGACATTATCAAAACGAATTAGCTGGGTTATACTATTAACCTGCTCTTCAACGAGAATGGATTGGTGGTGAGCTAACCGAATTCTTTTTTTATTAAATCCTAGACTATCCAAACAGTCATATAAATCGATAATGGTCTGTTGATTTCCTGTGAACACATTTTGTACTTTACAGGTTCCAACCACATTGGCTTCAGCCTTAGAAAAAGTAGAGAGAGCTATAAAAATCAGGATAAAGTATTTCATATGCCTGACCGACTAACAGAGTTGGTTAATTGAGTCAATTATAGGGAACTCTAATGTGTTATCTAATTTATTCAGTCTGTCGGTTAGTAGGGCGCTACCCGTGAAACTATAGAGCCGTGTCACTAGCGAAACCAAGCTCTCAAGGAAATTAAGGGTCTTTTTTTTCTAAAATCTACCTTTTCCACTTTATATTACACCCAAGGCTGGGAAGTTGCTCGGCTGAGCAGAGGTTGCCTGCCAGTAGGGCCTGAAGTGCTAGTTCTAGATCTTTGCCAGTGATAGGCTCCTTATTTCCAGGACGACTACTATCGTACTGCCCGCGATAGACTAATTTTTTATGGCTATCGAAAACAAAAAAATCGGGGGTACAGGCCGCTTGATAGGCCCTTGCAATGTCTTGGGATTCATCGATGAGATAAGGAAATTGATACCGATAGATCTCTTTATCCTCCTTCATTTTATGAGGGCGGTCCTCTGGGTAAGAATTAAAATCATTGGAGTTAATCCCAAAGACAGCGATTCCTTTTTTTATATATTCTGCCGTCATCTTGGCTAAATGAGTTTTTAAATGAACGACATAGGGGCAATGGTTACAGATAAACATCACCAGATACCCTTTTGATTCAGGATAGGAATTGAGCGAAATAATCCTCCCCTCCGTATCGGGTAAATTAAATTCAGGAGCAGGGGTTCCTAGGAGAAGCATTGTGGAAGGGGTCAGAGCCATGAGATTATCCGATGTTAGAAAATAAAAAAAATACCCGTTCAGACTCTAACTAAGGACTGAAGTGGCGACAAGGTGAACTTCTCCTTGAAAGTCGGCTATTTCTTACCTAAAATCAGGGGCAATTAAAAATTTTCTTGAGCGAGGAGTCATTTAGTGTTCCCTCCGATTAATTTACAAAGGTGGATCGATGAAAACAGGACCCTTCTTAAGCCCCCTGTAGGGAATAAACAGGTGTGGCTTGATAGAGAGTTTATGATCACCATCGTAGGTGGGCCCAATAACCGAACCGATTATCACATCAATCAAGGGGAGGAGTTTTTTTATCAGCTTGAAGGTGAGATGAATTTAAAAATGATAGAGCAGGGAAGATTTATCGATTTTCCGATCAAAGCTGGAGAGATATTTCTTTTGCCCGCAAAGGTTCCTCATTCGCCCAGAAGGCCTGCTGCCTCAATCGGCCTTGTGATTGAACGCAGACGACTTGCTAACGAGCGAGATGGTTTTGTCTGGTTCTGTGAAGGTTGCCATCATAAATTGTATGAAGAATTTATAAAACTAGAAGATATTGTAAAGGATTTGCCACCAGTTTTTGAACGGTTTTTCGCTAGTCCCACAGCCATCAATTGTCCTAAGTGTGGACAGGGGCATATTCAAAAGTGAAAATTGATATCCATACGCATATCCTTCCACCGGAAATTCCAAAGTTTAAAAATAAATTTGGCTATGGGGGGTTTGTAGAACTTGCCAAGGGATCTTCGTGTACCGCTAAAATGATGTGGGATGATGGCAGGTTTTTTCGGGACATAGAAAGTAATTGCTGGGATCCTCAAAAACGAATTGAGGAGGCCGATCAAAATAGGGTTGATGTCCAGGTATTGTCGACCGTTCCAGTGATGTTTAATTATGGAATTAAGGGAAAAGATAATTATGAAGTCTCTAGGTTTTTAAATGATCATATCGCAGAGGTAGTTTCGAAAAACCCAAAACGATTTGTGGGGCTTGGCACCCTGCCCATGCAGGATCCTTCATTGGCTATCAAGGAGCTCCATCGGTGTATTAAAGATTTGAAAATGGCCGGAGTCCAAATAGGATCGCATATCAATCGGTGGAATTTAGAAAGCCAAGAACTGTTTCCAGTATTTGAAGCCGCAGAAAAATTAGGCGCCGCCATTTTTATTCATCCCTGGGAAATGATGGGAGCAGAAGGAATGCCGAAATATTGGCTTCCTTGGCTTGTGGGAATGCCGGCTGAAATGGCACTTGCTATTTGCTCTTTAATTTTCGGCGGAGTGTTTCAAAGATTACCTAGCCTGCGAGTGGCCTTTGCCCATGGAGGGGGAGCCTTTCCCGTTACCGTAGGCCGAATTGAACAGGGCTTTTTAGTGAGACCCGATCTCTGTGCCATCGATAACAATATTAATCCGAGAGATTATTTGGGTAGGTTTTGGGTAGATTCTTTAGTTCATGATCCGCTCGCATTGAAATTTTGCCTGCAGGTTTTTGGTGAAGATAAGATCGCTATGGGGAGTGATTATCCCTTTCCGCTCGGAGAATCTAAACCAGGGAGTTTGATCGAATCGATAAGCGAGCTTTCTCCGTCGATAAAACAAAAACTTCTAGCTAATAATGCGTTGAATTGGCTCGGATTAACTAAAGAAAGGTTTTGAAATAATGAACCAAAAACCTTTTAATTTAACCTCAGAGTTTTTTCTTCAAATGGACCAAACCGATCCTCTTCGACATTTCAGAGATCAATTTTATTTTCCAAAAACGAAATTGGGAAAAGAGGTGTTGTACTTTGTAGGGAATTCCCTAGGACTACAACCTAAGAAGGCTTCGCTTTATGTAGAGGAGGAACTCTTAGATTGGAGGTCTCTCGCGGTAGACGGGCACCACTCGGCCAAACATCCTTGGTTTCCTTATCATGAGTTTTTAACTGCTCAAACAGCACGCTTGGTGGGAGCTCAACCTATGGAAGTTGTGGTCATGAATACGCTGACCGTTAACCTTCACTTAATGTTGACCTCATTTTATCGACCCACCAAAAAAAAATTTAAGATTGTAATAGAGGCAGGTGCCTTTCCATCAGATCAATATGCAGTGGCCTCACATGCCAAACTTCATGGATTAAATCCGAGCGAAACTATCATCGAGTGGCGCCCCAGATTGGGAGAACAACTTCTTCGAATGGAAGATTTAGAAGAGATGGTGCAAACGGAGGGGGAATCGATTGCCCTTATTTTAATTGGTAATGTGAACTATAAAACAGGACAGGCTTTTCCATTAAAAGAGATTGCTACTCTAGCGCATACGAAAAATATTATTTTTGGAGCTGATCTCGCTCATGGGGCGGGAAATTTAGCATTAAGTCTTCATGAGGACAAAGTAGATTTTGCAGTTTGGTGTTCCTATAAGTTTTTAAATGCGGGGCCTGGAGCCTTAGGGGGGTGTTTTGTTCACGATAAATATGCAGAAGATTTTTCTCGCCCCAGGCTTGAAGGATGGTGGGGACACGATAAAGAAAAAAGATTTTTGATGGAGCCTAAATTTTCTCCCATGAAAGGGGCTGAAGGGTGGCAGCTGAGTAATCCGCCTATATTACCTATGGCGACACTGAGAGCGTCGATGGAACTATTTGATGAGGCTGGGATGGGACCTCTAAGGAAAAAAAGCGAGTTATTGACCGGCTATTTAGAATTTCTGCTAAAACAAATTCGGTTAGAGGAATTTAAAATTATAACATCTTCTAAACCTAATGAGAGAGGCTGTTCCCTTTCTTTGGATTTTGGAAACCAGGGAAAAATGGTGGTGGAAAGATTAGCTGAAGAGGGAATCAAGTGTGATTATAGAGAGCCGGGTATTATAAGAATAGCTCCTGTTCCTTTGTATAATAGCTTTCAAGATGTTTTTGAACTGTGTGAGGCGTTAAAAAGACATGTCTAAGAAGATAGAAACTATGACCGTAGTCGGCGGAGGCCTTGTGGGATCTCTTTTAGCCACGGTACTTGCTAAATTAGGGTTTGAGGTTGAGGTATTTGAGCGTCGAGTGGACATGCGAAAAGAGGGCGGTCTCGCAGGGAGATCCATTAACCTTGCGATGTCGGTTAGAGGAATTCACGCCTTGAAAAAACTGGGTATCGAAAATGAGGTCATGGAAAAAGCTCTTCCTATGACTGGAAGAGTGATCCATCCGATATCAGGGGCAACCCTCTTTCAGCGATACGGAAAGGACGACTCCGAATGTATTTACTCTATTTCCAGATCGGATCTTAATAAAATACTAATGACCCTTGCAGAGAAAACAGAGCGGGTGAAGATTCATTTTCAGGAGCGGCTCATTGCCTCAGATTTCAAAAAAAATCGGCTTGTCTTTCAAAATGACATCACAAAGAAACAAACGGTGGTAAGCACTACAAAAATTTTTGGAACAGATGGATCTGCCTCCTTGCTACGGCACACCCTTCGAGATGAATTGGGGCATAAAGAGTCGGAGTCAGATTTAAGTTATGGGTATAAGGAGCTGACTCTACCTGCCGGCGCCGATGGGGGTTTTCTCATGGCGAAAAATGGGCTTCATATCTGGCCTAGAGGGTCTTACATGCTGATAGCCCTCCCAAATTTCGCAGGCAGTTTTACCTGCACCTTATTTCTTTCTCATCAAGGTGAACTGAGTTTTGAAAGCCTGACTACTACCGAGAAGGTAGAAAAATTCTTTAAGGAACAATTTCCAGATGTTCAAAAGTTAATTCCCGATTTAACGGAACAGTTTTTTTCTAATCCCACCGGTCATATGGTAACGGTTAAGTGTTTCCCTTGGCATCATAGTGATCAAATGGTTCTTTTAGGCGACTCAGCGCATGCGATCGTTCCATTTTTTGGTCAGGGAATGAATTGTGGTTTTGAGGATGTCAGTTATTTATGGCATCTTCTTGAACAAAATATATCTCTTCAACAAGAGATTAACTGGAAAAATATATTTTCCGAGTTTTCTAGAATTCGAAAGCCCAATGCGGATGCCATTGCCCAACTGGCGGTCGAAAATTTTGTCGAGATGCGAGATAAGGTAGGTGATCCGAGGTTTCTTTTAAAAAAAGAGGCTGAGAAAATTTTGGAAAAAGAATTTCCTGGCGATTATATTTCTAGATATGGGCTTGTTACCTTCAGTCGAATTGCCTACTCTGTGGCATTAAAAGCAGGGCTATTAGAGGATGAGATCTTAGAAGAATTGTGTGCTGATATTACATCTGCAAGCCAAATTGATTTAGTAAAAGCGAAAGAGCTAATCCAAAAAGAGTTGGGACCACTCTTAAAAGAAGAGATTAAAAAAATTGTTAATTAACAAAAAATGAGGCAACTGTGAAACATTCTCCAGGATTTGTGAAGATTAGTGAAGAGGCAAAGGAAAAGGTAAAAGAGATCTCTGTTGACGAGGTTTATAAACGCTTGTCTAGTGGTGAGAAATTTCACCTGGTTGATGTGCGAGAGGATAGTGAGTGGGTTGAGGGCCATGCCAAAGGGGCTAAGCACATTGGCAAAGGGGTCATTGAGAGAGATATTGAAATTACTATTCCCGATAAGAATTCCGAAATCGTACTTTACTGTGGAGGAGGATATCGGTCGGCCCTAGCGGCAGAGGTTCTTCAACGAATGGGTTATCATAATGTGATTTCCATGAATGGTGGAATTAAGGCCTGGAGAGAAAAGCATTTCCCAGAGGAAAAATAATCTTTTTCTAACTTTGAAAAATTAAAGAAGTTTTTCAATCTCATTAGCAGCCCTGGCGATACCGTTTTCCTGTTGAATTTGTGCTCCCAATAGGGCGGAACGTTTGTTTTGTGTTTCAGAGTTGATAAGAAGTTTGATCTCTCTAAGAAGTGTTTCTGAGGATAGTTTGTGGCTCATTAAAAAAGTGCCAGCTCCCATTTTTTTAATTCTCACGGCATTGTCAATTTGGTCCATGCAGGAGGGTGTAATCAGCATGGCCCTTCCACTTTGAAGCGCTTGCCCAGTGGTTCCCACTCCTCCCTGATGAATGATTAGTTTTCCTCTGGGAAAAAGTTTTTCATAGGGAGCATAATCGATGAATAATAATTTTTCTGAGTTGCCCTTTTGGTATTTTTCAAGATGATTTTTACCGACGGTAATAATAGCCCGTTCCTTAGAGCGTTGTGCCACTTCAATAAAAAGTTCGATTTGTGCTACGGCATCCTCCACCATAGTGGATCCTAGGGTGAAAATTAAAGGAGCCGATCCGTTATCTAAATAGTTTTGTAACTCATTGCTGAGTTTAAATTCCTGTTTGGGGTCATAAAAAACAAAACCGGTGGCGGTCGCAGAGGGGGGCCAATCTAGTTGAGGAGAACCAAATAGAGGGGACCATAAACAAAGAAGCAGAGGTACGGAGTATTGTCCCTCTTTATAAATATTGACTCTCGGTAATCCCACCGAGTCTCTCAAAAGTTGTAAAGGTTCCGACATCATTCCAAAAGATTTAAAAATAGTATCTAAAATAAATTTGTTGAGCCTGGGGGTTTTGCCCCATAAAAATCTAAACCAAGCGATAGGTGGAAGCACAGGCGGCTCATAAGCAGACCATAAAACCATAGGAGATAGTAAAGCATTCACCCATGGGGTGCCGGTAGTTTTGGCAAGGAGCGGAGCCACATAGCCTAAAATACTAGAGACAAATAGGTCACTCTCCTTTACTAGGGGATAGAGGTCGGCATAGTAGTCCGCCATCGAGGGGAAAATAAAACTTTCATGTAACACTCGACTCCCATGAATGGGTTCTAAAACGGCCCTTAAGATATCTTTGTTATTAGGTTCAATATTGGGCCGAACCGGTTTGAAGGATAGTCCAGCTCCTTCAATATAATCTCTATAGTATTCGCTTACGGCTAGAGTGACAAAGTGTCCCCTTCTTTGCATCTCTTTGGCTAGCCCCATAGGAGGGTGTAAATCTCCCAAACTTCCAAGGGTAGTAAATAGAATCTTTGCCATAAATAGATCATTTCATGGAACGGTGCCTAATACAATGGCGGCATAATGCCGATAAGTTAAAAGGTTCTTAATATGCACATCTTAATTAAACAATTAAAGGAGAGTTTTCGAGATTTAAAAGGGACCTCTCGGTTGGCGGGTGAAAATCATTTAGCGATTATTGCAGGAAGCGTGGCCTTTTTCTCTCTTTTTTCCTTGATACCGATTTTGATTTTAAGTTTTATTTCGAGCCATTTTTTCATAACACATACGACCACTCTTCTTCAGACCCCAGAAGAATTAGGGCATTTTCTTCATAGTCTCATCCCATCCCTAGGGCCGCAGGTGATTCAGGGACTGGTAGTGGTGCTAAAACAAAATAGTATCGGAGATGTGTTTAGTGTTTTAGTTTTGATTTGGTCGGCCTATGAACTATTTGAATCCTTACAGTTTGCGTTTGCAAAAATATCTTCAAATGGAGGAGAGCGAAATAGATTTTGGGCTACTCTGATGTCTATTTTTTGTTTTTTAATTGTTGTGATAGGCAGCACTCTATTTGTAATCGTTTCAACTACAGACGTTTCCATTTTATCCTTTTTATTTCCGAGAGCGCTCGCAGGGGTTAATGCCATTATTTTAAATTCATTATCAGCTCTGATAGGACTTTTTAGTGTTCTAGGAAGTGTGACATTAATTTACAAAGTGATGCCTACACAAAAAGTGAAGTGGCTAAACGCTTTAAAAGGGAGTCTGCTTTTTCTCAGCTGTTTTATTTTAGGAAGATTCTGCTATCAGGGATATGCTTTTTATTTTCAAAGGGCTAATGCTGGAATCTATGGCCCTTTTTTTAGCTTTTTACTGGCCGTAGTTTGGATCTATTTCCTATCTCGAATCTTTCTCTTTGCAGCGCAGTACGCCATCTATCTTGAGGAAAAGTAGAATTCTTTCCTAAACTCAAAAGAGCACTTGAAAAGCTCACAATAACTCCCTAATGTCCGAGCACTTATTGGAGAACCCTATGCGTATCTATTGCCTTCTTTCTTTAATGTCTCTCGGCCTTTTTGGCGCCACTTTTCAGTCCTCTTCTGAAAACTTTAAATTTAATTATAATGATTCTAATTGGGAAGTAGTGGCGTTGCGTTTGGAAAAAAATGGAGCAGAAGATATTGATAAGAGCATGGCTCAACAAACCGTAGCGACTATTCATCGGATTCAGGCTGATGATAAATACCATGCTCGATTTCATGTGGTTACCGATTCCATCGCGAAATTTACAGACACTAAGACTCCCGTAGTTTCACAATATCAAAAATATACGGTTGAGTTTTTGAAGAGCCAAAGATTTCAAATTTTTTCTGTGGAACCTATTCAACTTCCTAATGTAAAAGAGACGGCCTTTGAGATTATTGCAAACCAAAGAGATTTTGGACTTAAATTTAAACAGGTTATTTTTGTTCATGCCGGCAAGGCCTATATTTTGACTGCCACTACTCGAACTGAAAAATATGACGCTTATAAAAATGAGCTCAAGGTTATTTTTGACAGTTTCGAATTTTTGCCTACAGCCAAATAGTCAATTAATTTGCGCCGCAGTTCCTTAGTTTTTATTGGTGGAATGTAAGAGAGATAGTACGGGATTATTTTTTAGTACCCGATAAATGCCCCACATTATTATGAGGAAGCAGGCCACTCCTATGCTCCGATTTATTCCTGTAGAAAGCCCTATGTAGAATCGTGTACTCGGTGTCCACATGGCATTAAAGGCAAGGTTCACACATTGCACTATTGAAAGGGTGATGGCTGCAATTCTAAGATTTGGAATGCCGATGGCGCTTAGGCATAAGAAGGCAACACCAAAGACTAAACACTGTGGGTTCATGCCGGGCAAAAAACAAAATAAAGTTAGTAAAGTTAGGGTGGCCAGTTTTAACCAGTCCATCGGGGTTTTGCGAAAACAGAAAATGCACCCGTAGGCAGCCACAAGTCCATTGGCCATCAAAGCAGCAATTAGGGAGTAGGAGATGGTAAAGAGGTCACTACCCAACGATGGGATGGGAAGGCCGTAAAAAAGGGTCCACCAAAAATTATACCCAATATCTGCAGTCGCGTATTGAGTCCCTGCAAGTCGAAGATAGCCTTTCGCTAAGCAGTCTAAACCTGAGGTGAGAATAAAGGGGCTGCAATAGAGAAAAATAGCAGCTATAAAGATAAGTGCCCACCTTACGCAAAAACTAGGACCTCTTTTTTTTACCAGTAAAAATCCGATCAGCGGTAAAAACATAACGAACTGGGGTTTTGTGATAGCCCCTAGCGCGGCTAAAAGAGCGGAGGCTAGGGGTTTATTTTCTTCCCACTTAAAAAAGCTTAAGGCCATGATTCCCCAGAGTAGAAAATTAAGTTGCCCCCAAATAGGCC
>JABMMY010000301.1 GCA_013205415.1 Deltaproteobacteria bacterium | reverse complement strand
TCAAGTTTAAGCCACTGCGTCTCACTTATATGTTAGAGATCCTTTTTTAGGAGGAGAAGGTTTACAGGTATGCCCTGCGCTAATTAAGGAAAAATTTTCACATTTAACCTTTTTAAGCACTCCCCTCCTATTTCTAGGTCCCGACATCATTCCTACATAATTTTCAAGTACCTTATCTTAAGAGGGTGAAGATTCTGATTAGGGGGATACCCATTGAACGGTGCAGTTAAAAAAATGGCTAAACTATCGGCGTATGCCCCTATCGGCATCAGCCTGTTGATCTACTGCGGTTCTTCATTTGCCACAACTCCAGCGAAGGAGCTTTATCAAGCCATCACCACGACCCTTCTAGGGGAAAGCAGAGAACCTTCGACCGGCGCGATTCGTGGGAAAAAAGATGAAACAGATATCAGAACCCTTTTTCAGTCTACCGACGGAAGGGAATTGATTGTCAAGGTGTGGAGTCCAAGAGTGCACCCCTTTAAAAGACCGCCGGCCTATACTGTAGAGAAGGAATGTCTTGCTGGAGAATACTTTGAAACTACCGTTGGGATTAGAGATCTAAACAGATCATTAATTTTACAGAAACTTGAAATAGGAGGAAAAATTTCCCATGCCTTTGAATGGAATAGCAAAACAAATGAATTAATACCCGGGACAACTCCGTTAGAGGCACCTCAGGAGTGGACCTCTATCGGTAAGATCGTCGATAATAAATTTACTGGAGGGTGCGTCTATGAACCCTCAGCTCTTAATCCCAATGAAGATTCCAAAACCTATCTTTTAAAGCAAATTGAAATCGCCAGAAAAACCAATGTCACCGATATTATTTTCCCTAAAACCGTGTTCGATTTCATTTCCGAACGGCCCGTTAATACTCAGGGTGATTACTCCGTGACTCTTAACCAACTCAAAGATATCTCCCTTAATTTTAATAGTTCCACATTTCTCATAAGGCCTAATACAGGAGGCCTTAAATTCACAAACTCTCAAAGAGTGGCCATTAAAGATCTTAATCTCGAGTGGGCAAAACCCACAGGTGGGGTCCCTGATCAGTACACGGGAATGGTGGTTCATGGGATCTTTGCCGTCAATGACGGAAATTCAGACCTGTGGTTTGAAAAAATTAATTTTCGAAGAGTTCCTGGGTGGGGCTTTTATTTTGATACTTTGAGAGGCGGGTTGATTTCGAATTGTAAGATCGGTTCCTTTTTTTCTGACAATATTAAATCGAGTAGAAAAGGAGGGGTGCAGGCCTTTAATACGCAGGATTTAATCATTCGCGAGAATTCATTTTCTCATTTGGGAGACGACGCCATATCTCTGCATGGTCAATTTGCCGTCGTTAATTCGGATCTCTTTCCCTTAAAAACCACAAAACCACAGGATGAACCCTTAAGCTGCGTAGGATTGGGCTCTAGCTGGGGTCCTATAATACAGAATGATAGTTTAGGATTCTTTTCTGAAACCATGGGATATCAGGGAGCACTCAAAATTAAATCTACTGAAAAATTTTCTGCGCTAGATGAAAAAAATCCCGATTACTGTAAAGGATTTGCAAACTGTAGCAGGGTTTGTTTTGTTCCAACCACTAAATTCACTCCAATCAAGGGAGGGGTTGCCACCAGCCTCACTCAGCTTCCCTCGCTTTTTATTATTCATGGAAATAATATCTCTAAGATCAAGGGGCGAGGGATTGTGGTTCAAGGTAGTAACGGAATCCTTTCTGAAAATATTATTTCCAATACAGAGGGGGCTGGGATTCAACTAACGGCCGACCTGGGTAATCAAATCTCAGGACCTGGGGCCTTTAATATTTTGCTAAAAAACAACAGGCTACAAAGTGTGGCCACTAATGCTGAGTACTTAAGGGACATCGATTCAGGCTTTGGAGGTATCTCTCTTGTAGCAAGCCGTAAGGACAGCGAGGGAAGAACTATTTTAATCTCAGCACCTCTAGTACAACACATTCGTATTGAAGGCGCTCGGTCTTCGGTAGAAAACGCAGGATCTGTAGCCCTACAAATTAGCTCCGCTGAGAATATAGAGGTAAAATCTCTTCTTATTGGGAATTCAGGATTGGTTAGAAATCTAAGTTCAGGGAGTTTATCTGGCTCTCAGGCCGAGGGTTCCGTACTACTTACGAGGTGCCAAGACATCGATCTTTCCGGCCTCTCCTCCCCTCCCCTAGTAAAAAGCGATGAAGCTAGAAACCGAACCCTTGTTATCGATGCACAATATGTAAATAAAATTAAAATTCCATTAACTACTAAAGGACTGCCCAACGAAACGGCCAACACGCTATGGTACACCACCTTTAGAAATTGGTTTAAAGAGGACCCCACAAAACAAAAAAGAGATCTTATTTTTTCTATTGACGCCCCCGCCTTATCTTCATTTGAAAGTAAACCTCCCGTTGAGGTGTTCCATGTCATTCGAGGACAGGTGGGGGACAAAGAAAAGGTGAACCTGGGTGCAGCAATCCCTCTCACCCTTTCTAGTAGCCTATGGACCTCTAAAACCAAAATGGGTTGGAAATCCCCTGATCGAGTTCAATTACGCCCCACGCTAAAAAACAACTATCCCAATCTATTTCTTTTTATGGAATCGGTCCAATTACAACCTGAAAAAATCTCCCCGTTTCCACAGGAGGGTTGAGTTTTTCTTTTCTAAAAGTTACCATTAGTGCCAATCAGGAGACTGGCATGGCACAAAATCTTTTCACCGATTTTCCCGACCGCATTGAACAACTAAAAAAATACTGTGAACTTTCTAAACTAGCATTTCCCCTTGAAGAGAGCTTTGGAGAGAAAAACTTTTTTAAATCTCCAGAGGAGGCCATGGAGTTTTATTATGGAGTGCTTGAGGAATTGGGCAAATTAGCTGGGACCGTGATTCGCCCACAGGCCGAGGCCGTTGACCGAATAGGAGCCCATTTAAAAGAGGGTGAGGTCATTCTACCTGCCCCTCTAGAGGAAAATATTAAACGCCTATTAGAGCTGGGCGTTTTTAGTGGTCTAGCCAGTAGGGCTAATAATGGGTTTAATCTGCCCCAATCGATACAGGCAATGGCCTTAGAAATACTGGCCCACGCCTGCCCTAATACCGCACTCACGGTAGCGGCCTACTCTATGGTTCCCTTTGTAGAAACTTGGGGTACTGAGGAGCAGAAAACACGCATTTTACCCAAACTACTTTCTCTAGAATGGAAAACTTCGATGGCACTCACAGAGCCCAGTGCGGGTTCTGATCTTGGGCAATTAAGAACCTCCGCTAAACGTGTCGGGGATCAATATATTGTTAACGGAAATAAGATCTTCATTACCAGTGGTTCGGGAGATGTCACCTTTGCGTTAGCTAGAACAGATGCTACTAGCAAAGGCCTTCAAGGATTATCGGTTCTTATTATTCCAAGAAAAATAGGTGAGAAAGATAACTACCGAGTGACCCGAATTGAGGAGAAGGTTTGCCTTCATGCTTCACCTACCTGCGAGATCGTTTTTGAAAATTCAATAGGAGAACTTTTAGGACCTGAAGGAGAGGGTTTTAAGGTGATGTTGGATTTGATGAACGATGCGAGATTAGCTATGGCTGCTTTAGCTACTGGCATTGCCTGCGCCTCTCTAGAAGAGGCTAAAAACTATGCTAAGCAGAGAATCACTATGGGGAAACCCATTTTTCAGCACCCGATGGTAGCCGATATGATCTATGAAATGGAGATGGAGATCTCCGCGATGCGCGCTTTAGTAAATGAAGGCGCGATGTCGTTTGACTTAATGAGAGTTGCAAAAAAACAGGGTGATGATAAGGCCTTTAAAAAATGGAGAAAACGTTATCGTCGACTCACACCCCTGTGTAAATATTACTGCTGCGAAAAGGCTATTACGATCTCAAGAAATGCGGTTCAGCTTTTTGGTGGCTATGGAGTTTGTAAAGATTATCCAGTCGAGAGACTACTACGAGAAACTATTATCTATCCGATTTATGAAGGGACTTCACAGATCCAATCGTTAATGGTTTTAAAAGATACTTTAAAAGATGTCGCAGTGAATGCCACCGGGTTTTTAGGATCACTAGCAGGCGCGTGGGCAGAGGCGAAAATAACAAGAGATCCTATTAAAGCGAATGTTTTAAAGGCTAGAAATGAATTAAACCTCGCCATTAAATCTATTTTGATGAGTATTTTAAAGGATAAATTTAAATCGGATATCGATTCGCTAAAACATTCTAATATCCAACAATTTTTAAAGGACTTTTCATTAAATCTGTTAACCGCAAAAACGGACCTCACCTATCCTTTTTTAGTGGCCGAACGGCTAGCTAGGATTACGAGCGATTATTATGCTCTTAAGTCTTTAAGTGACCATCTACCGGCAGGGGATACCGCTAGAAGAGAGCTTATTTTGAATTTTGCAGAGCTAGTATTGCCTAGAATGAGGATGGAAAATGAATACATGATTCATAGGTTACCCTCCACCATCGATTATATGAAGCGTCAATTGGTTTAGCTCTTTTAGCATGGCGTAGTGGATTATCGGCTGCTATATTCTCGCCATGATTTGGATAGTCGCCTCTGTGTTGTGTGTGGGTCTTTTATTCCTTCTTTTTTCTCTATTTCATAAAGCTAATCAGAATCAATTGGGTTCCGGTTTTAAACTACTGCAAGACTCCGTTGAAGGGCTGCAACGAAACATACTATTTTCACAAAAGGAATTTGAAAAAAACTACGACATAAAGAGCACCTCGCAACGAACTGAGATACAGGATGCGATTCAAAACAGCCGTAAAGAGATGCAGGCAGGACTGGCTAATACCACCTTAATTCTTGAACAAAAGGTGGCTCACATTGATCAACGATTGGACCAACAATTAACCTCTCTCTCTCTGAGTGTAGGAACCAAATTAGAACAAAACCTTAAAGATGGTTTTTTACATTTCGAAAAGATTCAAACCCACTTAAAACAGGCCGAGCTGCAGTTACAGAATTTAAATACGGTGGGACAATCGATTAATGATCTTAATAACCTGCTAAAACTTCCTCATTTGAGAGGCAATTTTGGAGAGGCTATTTTAGAACAACTACTCAGCGATCTATTGCCGCAGGATGCTTTTGAATTACAATATCAAATCGTTCCAGGATCTACAGAGCGGGTAGATGCCGTGATTAAATATCCTACTAAAGTACTTCCCATTGATAGTAAATTTCCAAGAGAACAGGTGCTTCCCTTATTTGAGACCAATGACCCTTTAAAACTTGAGGTAGCCAGAAAAAATCTTTCCGATGTGATGAAAGGTCTCGCAAAAAGTATTCGCGATAAATATATTCATCCAGAGCATGGCACGACGGAACTAGCCCTTCTCTTTGTCCCCAGTGAAACCCTTTATTTTGAAATTCTAAAAAATTTAAAGCTTTGTGAGGATCTTGCCAAACTTAGAATTTTTGCCGTTTCTCCCAACACCCTTTCAATCACACTTCACTCGCTAGCCTTATCGCGAAGTTATTACGACATGGCCAAAGGGGTAGAAAAGACCATTTTAGAAATTAAAAAGTCTCAACAGCATTTCAAAAACTTTGAGGGTCGTTTTTTAGAGGTTGGAAACTCTTTAGAAAAGGCACAGACCGTCTTTAATACTGCCAATACCCACCTTTCGAGATATCAGTCTTCGGTCACTCGTTTAACAGGAGCTGAAGATGAGAGCTCCCTGCCTACAGAAATTGGCGCACTGCCTCAATCTGCGATCTAATTAATTATTGCAAGGTCATTGCCGTACCCTGTTTTATTTGAAATAAGAAACTCACATGAATCAATTTAATTCCAAACTGCCCCCACAAAACCTGGAGGCTGAACAGTCTGTCCTTGGTAGTATCTTGATTGATAACCAGGTCTTTCATAAGGTGATCGAGTTTCTCTCTGCCGAAGATTTTTATCGACCCTCTCATGGAAAAATATTTGGAACCATGGTGGAGTTAATTTCCCACAGCCAACCGATCGATATTGTCACCCTCACCTCCAAGATGAAATCCCTTGGAGTGTATGAAGAGGTCGGAGGGGCGGCCTACCTAGCCGAACTTTTAGAGAGGGTCCCCACCGCTTTAAATGCCGAATACCATGCTAAATTAATTCGTGACCAAGCTATCAAACGAAACCTAGTCACCGCCTGTAATGATATTTCAAGCCGCGGGCTAGACCCTAGTGAAAGTACGGAAGAGGTTTTAGACTACGCAGAAAAGAAAATTTTTGCTCTTTCTAGTTCCAAACAATCCAGAAGCTTAATTCCTTTAAGAGATATCGTTAAAGATGCCTTTAAAGAGCTTGAAAAAAGATTTGAAAATCAAGGACAACTCACTGGAGTCCCCTCCGGTTTTGTTGATTTAGATAAAATCACACAGGGATTTCAGAAGTCGGATCTTATTATTGTGGCCTGCCGTCCTGGAATGGGAAAAACTAGTTTTTCATTAGGCGTCACTCGACATGCGGCCACTCATACCAAGGCTCCGGTTGTCTTTTTCTCTCTTGAAATGGCGAAGGAGCAGATCGTTTCTAGATTACTCGCAGCCGAAGGAAAGGTCGATTCCACAAAATTAAGAACTGGTAAATTAAGTGAACAGGATTGGGACCGCCTCACCCGAGGGGCGGGCAGACTTTCTGAAGCTCCTATTTACATTGACGACACGCCCTCTCTCACCGTTTTAGAAATGAGAAGTAAGGCACGGAAGATAAAAAGTGAACTGGGTGAGATTGGTCTAATTGTGGTCGACTACCTTCAGATTATGGGTGCCACCAATAAAAATGACCATAGAGAAAAGGTAATCGCCGATATCTCGCGTTCTTTAAAGGCATTAGCCAAGGAACTAAATGTTCCTGTCTTAGCCCTCTCTCAGCTAAATCGCCAGATTGAAAGTCGTCCTGACAAACGACCTATGCTAGCGGATCTTAGAGAGTCGGGCGCCATTGAGCAGGATGCCGATATCATTTTATTCATTCATAGGGATGATAATGAAAATACACAGCCGGGATCTGTGAGTATGGCAGAATTCATTATTAAAAAACATCGTAACGGCCCTCAAGGATCTGCAAAGGTGGCTTGGTTAGGACAATATACCTCCTTTGAAAATCTAAGCACTCAATCGATTTAAAATAATATAAAAAATATAGGACATTCTGACTTTTCTTATGCTACGATTTTACCCGAGACCTAAGGATGCCACAAAAAAAGAAAAAACAATTAATTGGCCGACGTAAAAAAGGTGATGCCTTACTCACTCACGTCGTCAAATTGACAGGGTTACCTACCGAAGTGCTTACCAAAGAGCTCAAAGAGATTCTAGAACGTAAAAATATTAATCTTAATAATTTAAATTTAGAACAGCTAAGGACTGCCGCCGCGAGTTATGTCAGAGAGATCATGACATCTCTTCTTGATCGTTGCCATTTAAGAAAAAACGATTCTCTGCATTAAAATCCCATCTTTGTTTTCTTGAAATCCTGAGTGTGTTTCATTGTAAGAGTTGGTTATACTATGCTAGGTTTCTGAACTTAGTCGGTCCGTATAGGAGAAGATAAATGAAACGCAATTCGAATCTAATATGGACGGTTATGGGTATCCTTTCAGTATTTATCTCATCCTGTTCCACCGGCCCCACTCCACTAGTGACCGATCACACAGAGGCCGCTCGTGACTTTACCATTGCAACGGCTACCCCAACGCAAAATATCATTCCTTTTCAAAAAGAGATAAGATCACGTTCCGCTTCCGATATCGAAAATTTGACCATTGATGAGGTCATTAGAATAGAAGATCCCAACACTCAAAACCTCTACGATAATAGTCGCTACGATTTTCCCATTACTATGAATTCTCGTGTTGAGGGATGGATCGATTACTTTACAGGTAGGGGTCGAGGGCACATGGAGCGATATCTATCACGCTCTAGTCGCTACATTCCTATGATGAAACAGATATTCAAAAAAGCAGGACTCCCTGAAGATTTAGTCTATTTGGCTCTAATTGAGAG
>JABMMY010000300.1 GCA_013205415.1 Deltaproteobacteria bacterium | reverse complement strand
GGTTAAATCGTAAACGGTCATGCCGTAAAGATTCGTTCCCTGCATACGATAAGAGGTAGATTGCAAATCAGAAAAGTGGTCTAGCTCTTCTGAACTTCTTACACCCTTTGGAAGTGCATTAGCATACAGGTAATTCACGTTGACGACAGGTTTGTTACTTTCAACTAAGGCCCAAACTTTTTTTCCAAGATTAACGAGCTGATCAAAAAGAACGGTAGCTTCAGTGACGTCACCTCGATAAAGTACGGTCTTCTCAAGCATAACTTCTAGATTATTAGGTGCAGAAACCTTTTCTACACTTTCATAGATTTGGAGATCTTTATTAAAAGTAGTGCTAATAGGACTAGCCGTTAGCATGGTTGAAACTAGCAAAAGAGCTAAAGTAAATATTTTCATGAAGGTCTCCATATCTGATCTGTTTTATTGGGTCACACTAAACAATCTAGCTGCCCCCCCGAAGCCAAAACTTGCTTATGGTTTTACATAAACACAAGAATTGTTGACTCAACCTGCTAGAACAATGCGCCATTTACAAGTCGCTAAGCGTTATAGCAATGCGATTTCGGCTATGACTCTTTTAAATATTTGTATTTATAGGTTTTTGGCATTAACTTCTTAAATTATGGATTCACACACTACCTTTAAAAAACTCTACGCCATTAAAGACAAGATAGATTTCAAAGGCTTTTCCGCCATTATTTGGGTGCTGCCGCAGGGCTTTTCAGACCAGAAGATTTCAAAATTATTTGAAGAAAAAATGGCGGTAACCCTCTTAAGTTTTATTAAGGAAAGAGACTTTAAGTTCAAGGTAAAGGGCCAACTTACTTTTGATATCTCCCCCTCTCAAAAGTTTTCAATTCTAGTGGTACCCAAAAACTTTTCTGCCTTTACGGCACTAGAACTAGCACGAGAGGTTTTGTCCCCTCTGAAATCGGAGCAGAAAGGGTCGGTACTGGTTGATCTTCGCGAAATCGGCAATAACGAATCTCTTATGGTTGATAGTTTAGTATCTGCGGCGGTGGTTCTTAATTATTTGCCTCCCAAATACAAAGCGGTCTCAAAAAAACTAAAACCGGAATTGGATAGTCGCTTGTCTATCTCTTTTCAACTGAGCCATAATCGCCTGGCTACGTCACAAAAGATTGCAGTTCAGAGTGAGGCATCGGCTCACAAAACTAATTTAGTACGCACACTCACCCAAAGAGCTGGTAATGACTTAACTCCCACCACCTATGTAAAAATAGCTAAAGAGTGGGTTCAGAAAGTGGGAATCAAATCCGAATTTCTCCCATTGTCTGTTCTTACTACAATGAAAGCCGGGGCCTTTCTAGCGGTGGCTCAAGGTTCTTCAGAAAATGGAGGTGGTATTTTAAAGCTTTCTTACCATCCCAAAAAAGGAACTCGAAAAATTGCTCTCGTCGGTAAAGGGATTACCTTCGACACTGGAGGCAATAATTTAAAAACGGGTTCCCACATGTTTGGAATGAATAACGACATGGCTGGAAGTGCCGTGGTTTTAGCGCTCTGTCTTTTAGCGGCTGAAGAGCAATGGCCTATTCATGTGACCGGCTACATGGCGATTACTGAAAATATTTTGAGCGGCAAGGCCTACCGTCCCAACGACGTGATCACCTCTCTTAGCGGAAAAACGATTGAGGTGGTGGATACCGATGCTGAAGGCCGAATGGTATTGGCCGATACGTTAACATTAGCCTCTAGAGAGAGGCCCGATCTTGTGATCGATTTTGCAACCTTAACCGGAAGTGTGATTCGAGCCTTGGGTACTCAATACTCGGGTGGCTACTCTAATAGAAAGCGATTACTTTCGATGATCCATAAGGCAGGAAAGGTTAGCGGTGAAAGAGTATGGCCTTTTCCCAATGATAGCGATTATGGCCGATGCTTAAAGTCAGATATCGCCGATATCAGACAGTGCCGTGTCACTGGAGGAGTCGATCATATCGAAGCTGCCTATTTCCTAAGTCAGTTTGTCGAAAAAGGGGTGCCCTGGATACACATTGATCTTGGAGCGATGGAACCGGAAGAGCCTCTAGCCCACATTGCAAAAAAACCGAGCGGCTTTGGCGTGCGCTTTGGAAAAGAGCTCATTCACTCGGTGCTTTAATCTATTGGCACTATTTTTTTTTAGCAACCAAAGCCTTCTTTATTTAGCAAATGGGCTGGGCTTTAGCATTAGGAAGTTAATGAAAACGCTTTTCCGTAGCTAGGCGTCAAGCTGAAGGTGAAAATTTGGAAAGCGTCACTAATGGGTGTTTTAAAAAAGCGATTTAACCCATCTATTTTTAGGCATTGACTGTTTACTATTAGATGGGTTTAATTGAGATATGCCTCATTATCGAAATCGCTACATTGTGGCATCGCTGAAGAAAAAATTGCGTTTTTCGCCAGTGGTCGCAATTCAAGGGGTTCGGCAATCAGGAAAAAGCTTTCTTGTTCGTGAACTTCTTCCAAAAGAAATTAAACATGCTCATTATGAAACATTTGATCGGAAAATAACGCGAGATTTTGCCAGTACCAACCCAGAAACCTTTCTCTCGAAATTTATAGACAATTATCCACTTATTATCGATGAAGCCCAAAAGGTTCCTGAAATATTTGACGCAGTTAAATTTGTTGTGGATCAGTCTCGTACACCTGGTAAATTTCTTCTTTTAGGTTCCACTGAATTTTCTAAAACCACTCTCATTTCTGAATCTCTTACGGGGCGTATGAGTCGAATCCGAATTTTTCCTCTTACTTTATCAGAAACACTTTCTTTGCCTCAAAGACAAATCAATCTAAGAAAACCTTTTCATGAAGAGGCTCGATTCAAACGAAATAATTTAGTGCGATATTTAGATCGAGGAGGAATGCCGGCTATCTTTTCAATTCATTCTCTCAAGGAACAAGAATTAGCATTTGAGGATTGGATCACCCTAACTTGTGATAGAGACTTACGACAAATTCCTAATTTAAAACTCGATTCAAATTTAGCGAGAAACATTTTAGAGAAAATAGCTAAATTAGAAGAGCCCACCGCAGGCAATATTTCAGCATCATTGGGAAAGGATCTTCGTAAAATAAAGATTCATTTAGAATCGCTTGAAACCCTTTTTGTAGTGCATAAAATAAATCCATATCAAAAAAGCACTGGAAAGCCTGTTTACTTACTTTGTGATACTGGAATTGCAAGTTTTTTTGGGGCTACTTTTGAAAGAAAGCTTGAGACCCATTTAGTATTGCACGTTTTGGCAGCGATGAGTTATCAAATGGAAGCAAAAACTCAATTATCATTTTATCGTTCAAGTACTGGAGCGCGTATTCAACTTCTCATTACCGTGGGGGCTAAAACTACAGCAATAAAAATTATGCCCACTGAAAAAATAGATTTACGTGAAATTGCTGTGCTTACTGCATTTCAAAAAAAATACCCAGATATTACTACCCTTGCTTTTGGACCAGAAAGATTCTCTTTAAAAAAGGATAAGATCGAGATTTATCCATGGGAATCTTTGGGGTAGGATAGGCATCCTAATCCTAACCCACATTGTAAAAAAACCGAGCGGCTTTGGCGTGCACTTTGAAAAAGAGCTCATTCACTCGGTGCTTAAATCTATTAGCACTATTTTTTTTCAGCAACCAAAGCAAATAACCATCTCGCTAGCTCTACCATCACCAGAGTATCCTTCTTACAATACTCTAGAGAGGCTGTGACCAATTCCCTTTTTCTATCGGCGGTAGTATTAGCATGAATCAATTCACTATAGGCTCTCTGAGCCTCCGACCCATTGGCGACAAGCATTCCCTCATACGATTGTTGCTTTCCTAAAATACCAGGCGCCACCGATTTCAAACTGAAGGAACCTTTAAATTCATTATCGTAAACATGCTCTCTGATAAGAGGAAGGGGGTCCACAATTCTTGGGACCAATGTCTCAAGAGCCTCTTTATGAAATGGAGAAAATTCGGCCATCTCTAAAATTCTATCGCTCTCAAACTTGCCAAAATAGGCCACAATCGATCCCTCTCCATCGCAAGCCTTTAGCAAAGCAGGAATTAATGTAGGCCGTGGATCTGAATCTGCCTCATGAAGAAATTCAGTGTGAACGATCTCTGCCTCTAAAGAATCCATTCGATGAACACTAAATTGAAAAGCTACATGGCGATAAGGGCCACAACCGTCAAAGCGAGGAAGGGCAGGATTCATGGTTTCGAAATCGAGAAACACTAGGGGGAATTTCCAGGCATCTAAACTACTTT
>JABMMY010000299.1 GCA_013205415.1 Deltaproteobacteria bacterium | reverse complement strand
TGGGCGGCTGTGCTTACTGAGCTAAGAGCCTTAAATTTCACAGGTAAAAAAGTAGCAGTCTTTGGTTTGGGAGATGCTAAAGGTTACCCTGATACCTATGTAGACGCGATGGCTGAGTTATTAGAGCCCTTTGAAAAAAATGGAGCTAAGCTCTGTGGATTGTGGCCCACCGATGGTTATGATTTTAAAAAATCAAAAGCACTTCGTGATGGAAAATTTTTAGGCCTCGTGATCGATATTGAAAACCAAGATAATCTCACAGATAAAAGAGTGAAGGCCTGGGCACTGCAACTTCAAAAAGAGATGGGAATTTAAAATCCTCTCTTTTCGAAACTAGATCATTTGCTCTCGGAACCACGAATACGCTTTGCGTTAACAGTAAATCTAACTAAAACGTGACAAAAGCTTAACTCTACGACGAGAATAATAACTAACTGCTGTTATTAATAGGTTAATACGCAGTTTGTGACCGTTGGTATTTTAGTTCAAGTTCAAATTCAATAAGCAGGTACTTTAAACATTGGGGGAATGAATGAAGCGTCTAGGTATAGGTCTAATTATTACGTCGTTAAATCTGTTTGCAGCTAATATTGCTATTATTGATAGTGGTATTGATTACAAGCACCAAGAACTAAAAAACAACATGTGGACCAATTCTGCATCTAAAACAGTAGATGCCGATGGAACTACCTACCAAGATGATACTCATGGTTGGAATTTTGCTGAAAGCAATAACCAAATCATCGATTATAAATACCTGGGAACCTTTTCTTCCGATTGCACCAAAATTTTTGACGTTCAAGCAAAGATCCTTAAAGGGACTGCGACTGAAGAGGACAAAACTTGGTATAAGGCCAAAAAGAATGATCCTGAATTTTTAAAGGAGCTTCAAAAATTTGGAAACTTTGTTCACGGAACTCATGTTTCCGGAATTTCTGCAAACCAAGCGGTAAAGGCTGAACTTGTCGGCATAAAACTAATTGCTACAGAGCCTCCAGGAGCGGCTGAAGTGACTAAGTTTTTAGAGGACAACAGGGTTGAAAATTCCGATCTACGTGTAGACAATCCTATGGTCACCATGTTTTTAACCATGATGGCAGAACGTCAAGCCACTATGTTGACCACCACTGGAAAATACGTAGGAGCTGTGAAATCTGAAGTTGCTAATGGCTCTTTCGGGGTCAGTGCTACTGCAGTAAAGCCTATTGTTAAAAACTTAGTTAAACAAATTACAGGAGCGGATCCTACTGAAGAGGAGCTAACGAGCTATACTAACTTTTTCGTGAATGAAATCGCGAAAGGTTGTTTAGCTTTTGTAGGCGCTGCGCCCAATACTCTTTTCGTATTTGCTGCCGGCAATGATGGAACTAACAATGACATGATTCCAGCTTCACCCGCTAATGTGAAAACAGATAATACAATCACAGTAGCAGCTAGTAATGGGGTAGCCTCTTTAGCCATATTCTCCAACTACGGAGAAAAAATGGTTGAAGTAGCAGCACCCGGAGTTGCTATTCTTTCCACAGTTCCTGGTGATGCTCATTTAGCTATGAGTGGAACAAGTATGGCAGCACCTTTTGTCACCAACGTAGCTGGACTCATTAAAGATGGTAACCGAAGCTTAACACCTACCTCTATCAAGAAAGTTTTGATGGAAACGGTTGATGTTAAAGACTTCCTAAAGGGTAAGGTCACCACCTCCGGTATCGTCAATAAAGATCGTGCAGTGAAAGCGGCTGAACTTTCCAATACCATGTCCTTGGAAGCAGCCATCACCATTGCAAAACGTTCGGTAGCTGATGAATCTGCTAATGTATGGAACACAAGAACGATGTCTGAAAAAGATCTTCTTGTATTACCATTACCTAGCCTATTCTAAGCACCAATCATTTAAAAAAAACCTCTAGTCCAGATGGCTAGAGGTTTTTTTTTGCTCTTAAAATCACCTGAAGCCTTTTCAACTAAAAAAAACGGGTTACTATAACGAGGATATCATTGTAAAAGAGAGAAAATAAACACCATGAATAAACTCGTTAAGGATGCAGATGAAGCGATAAAAGATATTTTCGATGGAGCTATCTTAGCTCTCGGAGGATTTGGTCTCTGTGGAATTCCAGAAAATTGTATTTCAGCACTGGTTAAAAAAGGGGTTAAAAACCTAACCTGTATTTCAAACAATGCTGGAGTTGACGAGTTTGGAATCGGACTTCTTTTACAGCAACGCCAGGTAAAAAAAATGATCTCAAGTTATGTCGGAGAAAATAAACTTTTTGAACAATTAGTGCTATCGGGTGAATTAGAATTAGAATTGACTCCACAGGGAACTCTAGCAGAGAAACTACGAGCGGGTGGGGCTGGAATTCCAGCGTTTTTTACAGCTACCGGTTATGGAACCGAGATTGCCAAAGGAAAAGAGGTAAGGCAATACGATGGCAAAAATTATATTCTAGAGAGATCCTTATTTGCCGACTTTGCAATCGTAAAGGCCTGGAAAGGTGATGCCATGGGAAATCTAGTCTTTAGAGGAACCGCTAGAAATTTCAATCCTAATGTAGCGACAGCTAGTCATAAAACCATTGCAGAGGTAGAACATCTAGTTCCCATTGGAGAGATCGATCCTGACCAAGTTCACGTTCCCGGTATTTACATTAAGAGAATTTTTCAGGGGAAAAACTACGAGAAGCGTATTGAAAAGCGCAAGACTTCAGAAGGGTAATCACCATGGCACTCACTCGAGAACAGATAGCACAAAGAATTTCCCAGGAGCTTCAGGACGGATTTTATGTCAATTTAGGAATCGGAATTCCTACATTAGTAGCCAACTACGTTCCCAAGGGCATCACTGTAGTTTTACAAAGTGAAAATGGTTTACTCGGTGTGGGCCCCTATCCTAAAGAAAATGAGGTCGATGCCGATTATATTAATGCGGGAAAAGAAACGATTACGACACTTCCAGGATCCTCTGTTTTTTCTAGCGCGGAATCTTTCGCTATGATCCGTGGGGGTCATGTTGATTTAACGGTGATGGGTGCCATGGAGGTCGATGAATCGGGAAGCATCGCAAACTGGATCATTCCAGGAAAAATGGTAAAGGGCATGGGTGGAGCCATGGATTTAGTGGCCTGCGGAAGTCGTCTGATTATAGCAATGCAGCACGTCTCTAAAAATGGGGAGAGTAAAATTCTTCCCAAATGCAATTTACCACTCACAGGAGTGGCGGTAGTTAGTAAAATTGTGACCGAACTTGCTGTGATTGATGTGACTAAAGAGGGATTAGTCTTAAGAGAGCGGGCACCGGGAGTTTCTATTGAGGATATTAAAATGGCTACTGCGGCTAGGCTTATTATCCCTGAGGACGTATCAGAAATAAAAACCTAAGGCCTCACCTTGAGGTAGAATCTCTCTCTTAAAAATTTCAGAGGCAATTATTTCATTACCTCTACGATTATAATGCTGTCCATCGACATAAATAGTTTCTCTTACATTTTTAAAAATATCTTTCAAAGAAAACACCCTCAGTTTTGAGGATCTTAGTGCTTTTTCTTCTCCTGCTAAATAGGTTTTTCTAAAAGAATCTGCAAACGCTGAAAGCCTCATATTAGTTTCATTATTTCTGATCTCATCTTCTGTTAATATTTTTCCTGTTACGATCACCGGCTGGAAAAAGGTAGTAAACCTAATTCCTTTTGCTGCAGTCATCGATTGAATTTGCTCCTTCAGACCCACATACTGATCCCAAAGTTCCGGATGATAAACTCCCTTATTCATGGCCTCTCGAGACTGAATCTTAGAACTGAAATAGGTATAGGTCTGACTAATAGTTAAAAGTTCTGCAAGAAAACTTCTTTGTGAAGTTTCTGAATGAAGTCTCTGAAAAGCTAATCTTGTGGGAGGGTCTAGAAAACCTCGACTCACCGGCTCCCAATTAGGTGCAATCCCCTGGGCGGTATCATTTAAACCATCCAGTGAAATAATCCAATCAGGATTCATCTCAATTATCTTAAAAAAAACTAAGCCCGCCTCATGCCAAGAGGCGTACCAAGGAATGCCTGCATTGATCACACGAATTTTTTTTGTGGTTTGTGATTTTAATTTATCTCTTAAAAGAGCTGGAATGGTATCTGCTTCATTCACTCCCCAACCAAAAACGGTAGAGCCCCCGACAATTATAATTCGAAATTCATTCGCCGGTTTTGCAAAGGTAAATTCACCGTCTCTGAACCCGTGAAGATTGGTGGTGACCGTCCATCCACCCATATTTTCATTTAATTGTTTTTTAAGTCCAAATCCCAACATGGGTTCTTGATGGCTTAAAATCTTTTCTCCGAAAACCCCACTAGGACGTTTCAGTTCTATAAATCTGATCACTAAACGCCCTGCCCCCTCGGCCATAGTTAAGCAAATAACTGTGAGACCCATGATAATAAAAACTATTTTTAATCGTTTAAAAATACAGGGTCTCCTAAAAACAGGGGCGGATAACTCATGATAATTATATCGGTTTTACGTGCCTAGATCACGCTAGATTTCTTATTTTGATCCTTATAGGGCCTGTGGTATTGCCTTAAGCCTCATGGACAATATCTGGTTAAGTCACTATCCAAGCTCAGTTAACCCCCTTTTATCCCAGTCTATTGAGTTTTCTATTCCTGATTTTTTTGCAAAGGTGCTTACCCCCTCTAATCACGACATAGCGCTTCACTGCATGGAACACGAAATATCCTACGCAGAACTCAACAGATTAAGCGACCACTTTGCCAGTTTTTTACAAAATGATTTAGGATTAAAAAAAGGGGATCGACTCGCCTTAGTGTTACCTAATATTATTCAGTTTCCAGTGGTATTTTTTGCAGCTCAAAAACTAGGCATCATCTGCGTACCCACCAACCCACAGTATACTCCGCGTGAGCTCCTTCACCAATTCAAGGATAGCGGCGTGACGGCTATTGTTATCTTGAATCTGTTTC
>JABMMY010000026.1 GCA_013205415.1 Deltaproteobacteria bacterium | reverse complement strand
GCTTAGTTCCGTCCAATAAAACGGCCGCCAGAAAATGGTATGGGCTTTGAAGGCGTGATCAAAAAAATGGGGATAAAAATGATCTATTAAAAAAAGGCCGCCGATAAGACAGCTACAGTAGATGATGCTCAGAACTATGAACTCTCGAAATCTTTGAGTTAAAAGAAGATAGCCTCCACCTGCGAGGACCATTCCCACTGTGTTTTGGCGTGTGAGAAAGGTCAACACGCAGGTGACTGCAAAAATAATGAGCCACGAATAGGTCTGTTTTTTTATCCAAGATATAAAAAATACACTGGCTAGAATCTCAAAAAAAAGTGCTAGGAAATCATTTCGGGCACTTAAAGCATAATTGCCAAATTCAGAAAAGCTTAAGGCAATGGCAAGTATCATCACAGAAAATGACAGGGAGTGAGGTTTTAAATGAAATTGCCAGATCAAATAGTAAATAAGGAGCAATAGAAAAAAACTACTTAGTCGGACCCCATAGACCCTAGTCAGTAATGAGAATTGTTTTAAGGGCTTGATTAAAGACCCTATAAGTAGAGCGTGTAAGGGGGTATAGGTGAAAAGACGGAAATGGGAAATAGTAGTGTCTGGATAAATATTGGTATCCTCTGAAAAATCAAGAACTCCATTTAGAGCGGCATTTTCTGCCGATTGGTTGAAGTAATGACTCATGCCGATCACAACCATTCGTGAACCCACCCCCAGAAAAATAAAGGTAATACAAAAAAGAAACAATCCTTTGGATAAAAAGACTGGACTGGATTGCACAGGGGATTGATGAGACATGGATTTATTTTAACCGAAAATATAAACAACACCGCAAAAATCCCAGAATTTTTAAAAAAAGGTAGTGGAAAAATATGACGCTAACGGACTGCTTCAGCCTGGAATAGATACAAGGTGGCAAAGTGAAAAAAATCTCAGTGTCAAAGTAATCGACAGTCGTGTGCCGTATGCCCTTAACGGTGATATCAGAAACCTCTTGGGGCAAGGGGGATGTGACCTTTTTCAGTAGGGGAAGGATCGGGTACTGCCTTTGCAATAGTTTAGAGAGGCAGCTGTTTTTGTAATCTATTTTTGTGGAACCAGATGAAAGGTGCGATACGTGATGAGGAGACTATTTTTACTGGTGATGAGTCTAGTAACAACTTCGTCCTATCTGTATGCTGGAGAGGCCCACGTCGTTGTCAGGCCCGCCAAAGAGATTAGTGAAACGGATAAAATAAAACATTTCGTCTCAAAGGCTAGAGCCGTTAATCTTGAAAAAAATTGTATTTTTCAACATATCACTAGTCCCGACGGCCCCACTCCTCCACAGGCGATAAAAATAATTGTTGATGATGCCAAGGACATGCTTGCAAAATGTGAGGCCTTAAAATCGGATGCCTGTCCTGGAGGGGTCACTCTAGGCGGCCATGCGATGTGGAATATTGGGACCTCCGCACTATTATCGATTAGCCATCTTGCAGATCCTAAAAATATCCTAGAGGAGGATTGGTTTCCTAGTCACCGTAATTTACGTTCAAAAATAGTTGCCTGTTTTAAACGGATCTCGCGTCCATTAGCGCAGGAGAAAACCTATTTGACCTTTGCTAGTTGCACCTGCGATTTCAAAACCGATCCCCCACACTATCTGAAACTCACACAGGCATTCGCTAATGAATTGGGACTTCCAATTCGAACGACGAGAGGCTCCTGTTACTCCGATTTAAGTGCGGGTCAATATGCGGTGTGCGAAGAGGGATGGAATTATTTTCGTCCAGATAGATAAATATAGGGCTACGGAAAATTAAATATGCGAGCAGGCCTTAATTTTAAATGGCAATGGGTGATATTCGGGCTGATATTTCAGGCGTGCGGATTGCCTATCGCAATAGAGACAAATGAAGCAGCAATTCAAAGCCCCATCAGGCCTGTCAAGGTGGCCTTTCTTTACTCTAAAACGGGTTCCCATTCTTTTATTGAAAAGGAGATGCGCCGAGGGGCAGACCTCTTCATATCGCAATCTCAAGGGGCCCTTCCTAAAATAGAGATCGATTTTTATGACAATCAAGGCACGGTGACGGGAACCTTAGCCCAGCTAAAAAAAATAAAGGAAAAGGAGATATCTTACATAGTAGGACTAAGTGGGAGTGAAGAGGCCTTGACTGCGGCACAATTTGCAGAGGAGAACGACATGATTTTTCTTACCCCTCTGGCCACCTTTTCCAGGATTTCATTAGGAAAAAAAAATACTTTTCAATTGTCAGC